>DATGQM010000371.1:0-6511 GCA_035304205.1 Arenibacter sp.
TTATTACTGGCACATGGTGCGGATATTGCCATAAAGGATATGCACGGAAAAACGGCCCTGGACCATGCTAGAATGCAGGGATTAGCGGGACTAATGGATTTGTTGGGGAATTCTTAGGTGTGTTTGTTTCCCGCAACGATCGGGTTAGAAGGTTTGGAAAAAAACTTGTTTCTTAGGCAATAAAAGACTGCATGGGGAAAGAATTAAAAATAGCACTTGTTCAATCTCCCCTAATTTGGGAAGATCCAGTGGAGAACCGCAAAAGCTTATCTAAAATTATTGACCACATTTCTTTTGGGGTCGATGTAATCGTACTACCGGAAATGTTCACGACCGGATTTACCATGTCCCCCTCGACTATATCACAAACGGAAGGTGAAAAATCGGTACAGTGGATGAAAGATCAGGCGGAAAGGAAAAATGCGGCCCTGATCGGGAGTATGGTATTTTATGAAGCAGGGCATTACTATAATCGGCTTTGGTTCGTGGAGCCGGATGGGAAGGCGAGCAGCTACGACAAGCGCCATACCTTTACCTTTGCCGGGGAGGACAAGGTATATGCTTCGGGGAAAAAGAGGCTGTTGATCGATTTTAGGGGCTTCCGGTTTTGCCCCCTGATATGCTATGATCTTCGATTTCCGGTCTGGGCCAGGAATACGGAAAATTACGACCTGCTTGTTTATGTGGCCAATTGGCCCGAAAAAAGAATAGATGCCTGGGATGCCCTATTAAAGGCGAGGGCAATAGAAAACATGGCCTATGTTATAGGGGTAAATAGGGTAGGAACGGATTATAACGGGCATAACTATGTGGGTCATTCTGCCGTTTACAATGTTCTGGGAGAACCTCTGGCGTTTTCAAGGGAGGAAACGGTACTCTATGCCATATTGGAAAGGGACCATATTACGGACCAAAGACAAAAATTAAAATTTTTGGAGGATAGGGATCTATTTAGTCTATAAACTTCCTTATAAAAGCCACTAGCCAATTAGTCAGGAGCCAAAAGGCCAATAAGGCAATAAGCATAAAGCCTACAGCCTAAAACCTACAGCTTAAAGCAGATTTTAATCGGAAAGCGTAAAAGTCTGTTCCATCTCCCAATTTGCCCGGATCTCTACTATCGATGGATAATAGCTGACCCTTTCCGGTTGAATGTCCCTTAAATAATTTCCGGTGTCCCATTTCCGGTTACCATTGCTATCGTGGATTACCCTGATCTGATATTTCGCAGGTGCAATGTGGTTGAATTCGAATATTTTGGGCTCCGTAGCAAAGAGTTCTTTTTTGGTTATTCCCTTTTCATCCGTTAATTGCAAGATCAGGGGGTAGGTCACCTTTCCTTCCAACGTAATTCTTAAATTGCCAAAATCCGCATAGCTCTTCGTACTCAAATTAAAGGTCAGGGTATCGTTTTGCGAGGAAAAGAAATCCTCTACCGCTCCGGGGAGCAGGTCCAGGGCATAATTTTCATTGGGTCCCACTTCAAAATCAAAATCGATTTTATTCCCTATGGTATCTAGGGAAAGCGTATATTTCACTTCTGTGGAATCGTTCCGCCATAGGTTTATCTTGGTACTATCTATCTTGGAAATAGGGGTATTGGCCCCTATATAAAAAGGTCTTCCAAATTCCAGCCCCCCCCTTTGGTTGGGTTGCAGTATTAAGGTGTCCGCTGCTACTTTTCTTGTTTTTACCGAAAAGGTATCCATTATTTTTTCCCGCTCATTGCTTACCGTGAAAACCAGGGAATCGGCCGTAAAGGGAGTTATCCAAAAGTTGAGGGTATCTTTTTCGGGTTCCTTGGAAATCTTGGTCCTAACGCTATCCGGCAGGGCGGTAAGGGTATTGATCTTAATATCCTGCCCATCTCCCTGATACCCGAAGATAATTTTATTATTTGCGGCAAAATTAGGAACGGAAATACTGTAATCGGGAATTTCCTTGAACAAGGTGAGAAGATATATAGAATCCGTGGGCAGGGATATGGTATCCTTGATGAACGCGATCTTGTCGGTCTTCTGATCGAACAAATTGTTTTTTGCCTCGTCCTTTAGGGCGAACATGGCATATTTTCCTTCTTTCAGGTTCTTAAGATGAAAAATAACGGTGCTATCCAATGTATTGGTAATATAATTTGGAGGCGATTTAAAGATGGTAGAATCCGTGTAGGTACTATCCAGTTCATAAAGCATTACACTGATAAACGGATCGGCCTTTTTATTGAAACCATCTACCACTACCCCCGACACGGTCAGGGAGTCGATATAATCTCCCGTAGAAAAGACATAAGTCAGATAACTGCTCGGGTTGCCCTCGTTGTTATCCACAATACTCTGTCCGAAATTGAAAGTGTAGGTAGTGTTCGGTCTTAGGGTATCCTTGATGATAATTTCAACATATTTTCTAGGGGAACCTTGTGGCGTTATAATAGGTATGTGCTTTAAGGGGGGCGATACGATCAGCTGTTTTTCCAGATCCTTAAGCTTTATATATTCATCGAAATAAAGGCGTATTTTATTTTCCTTAAAATTTATGGACATATTAACGGGTTCCGCCCTTAGGAGTTTAGGGGGGATAACATCCTTTATGCCCCCGCTGGGAGCGCCCCTCCGGGCACATTGTAGGAAGGCCGATACCATCAATGCCAAAAATAAAAACCCTAATATGCGTTGCACCATACTCTTTATAAAAGTTCCACAAAGAAACAACTAATTTGGAGAAATGTAAAATTATGGTACTACGGCCATGGAGGCAAGATAAAGTCTTATTCCGGGCGTTTGGGACAAGGCCGTGGCGCATGCCTCCATGGTGGCCCCCGTTGTAATAACATCGTCCAATAAAAGTACGTTCTTGTTTACGAGGGTATAGGTGTCGGTAAGAACATATATGGCCTGTGTGTTCTGCGACCTGAGCAACCTTGTTTTTTTGGTCTGCGTTCTGGTGTTCGCCGTTTTTATAAGGAAATGGTCCATATACTCGGCATTTAAATGTTCCGCGATCGCCCTGGCAAAAAGGGCTACCTGGTTGTATCCGCGTTTTCTGAGCCTTGCGGGGTGAAGAGGTACCGGAATTACATAGTCCAGATCGATCAGGAAATTATTTTCCTTTATTAATTGTCCGTACCAATTGCCCAGGAAGGATCCGATTTGTTCTTGATTTTTATATTTTAGGAAGTGTACTAAATTTTTCACTATCCCTTTTTCCGTAAAGAATAGAAATGCACTTGCCTTTATTATGTTAATTCTGCCATAAAATATACGGTCTACCTGGTTTTCGGCGTTAAAGTTAAAATCGGTAAGTGGTAATTGATTCCGACAAACGGTACAGATATGTTCTTCTCCTCTATATAATAATGCATTACATCCAAAACACAGTCTGGGCAACAGGATGGTATTGATATCATTTATTATATTTGATAGATTGGAATACATAGTCCCGATTACCATTAACCTACATTAATACCCATTCTTTTAGATGGACCAACAAGATAATAAATTTAACTATAAAATAATCCTTGCCGGCCTGGTAGCGATTATTGTTGGGATTCTTATTGCCTTTTATTATAGTTATGCCCAATCTTCGAACCATATCAGTTTTTTGGAACAGGAGAAAGTGTTATTGGTACGCGATCTTACCTTGATGAAAACCGATGTAGATCGACTTTCCGCCCTTAACGAGGTAAACGAAATATCGTTACAGGACTCAAAATATAGAATCCAACAGTTGTTGGATTCCGTTGGTAAATTGAATTTCTCCATAGATAAATTAAAAGAATACAAAACGGAGCTAAGAAAGTTGGAAGCTAAGAACGATAGCCTTAAATTAAAGAACAATTTTCTTAGATATAACAATATGTTGCTAGGAAATAAGTACGATGAAACCAGAAAATTGATCGAGGAATTAAGGGGCAAAAGTAGCTCGTTGGCAGAGGCAGAGGCACTATTGCGGAAAAAGAACCGGGAATTGAGCCTGGAACTGAAGACTAAAAATTACCTGAAATTAGAGAATTCCGAGGGCAGTGGTTTTAGGCAGCGCAGCGGCAAGCCCATCAAGACCAATAAGGGCAATACCATTTCCAAGCTCAGGGGCTGTGTAACCATCTTGGGAAACCCCAATTCCAAAAACGAGGAACGTGTGATCTACTTTCAGTTTCTGGGGCCTACCATGGGGGTAATAGAGGATAATGCCAATACCATTTCCGTAAACGGCAACGTCTATAGCAAGCGGGTGGAATTTGTTTTTATGGGCAAGGAATTCAATGTTTGTGATGCTATTACCGTACCGGAAGGATCTTTGGGAGAGGGTACCTATACCCTAAATGTTTTTGAGGACGAAAGATTGTTGGCGACCTCCGAATTTCATCTCAAATAAATTATCCAAATATAGGGTAATATCCTATTTTTGTCCCATGGCAAAACAAGAAGACAATTTTAGAAAGGTAATTTCACACGCTAAGGAATACGGGTATGTATTTCAATCCAGTGAAATTTATGATGGCCTTAGTGCAGTTTATGACTATGGCCAGAACGGAGCGGAGTTAAAAAGAAATATTAGGGACTATTGGTGGAAGGCCATGGTCCAATTGAACGATAATATTGTGGGCTTGGATTCCGCAATATTCATGCATCCTACGGTATGGAAGGCTTCCGGGCACGTAGATGCATTTAACGACCCCTTAATAGATAACAAAGATTCCAAAAAGCGGTATCGGGCCGATGTTTTGGTAGAGGAACATACCGCTAAAATAGAGGCCAAGATAGAGAAGGAAGTGGCGAAAGCGGAAAAGCGTTTTGGAGCCGCTTTCGACAAGGCACAGTTCTTGGCCACCAATGCGAGGGTATTGGAATATCAGGAGCAGATAACCATCATTCTAAAAAGATTGGGGGCCTCTTTGGGCAAGGAAGATCTGGCAGACGTAAAGCTCCTTATTGAGGAGCTGGAAATCGTATGTCCACTTTCGGGATCCAAAAATTGGACCGATGTCAAACAGTTCAATTTGATGTTCGGCACCAAATTGGGGGCTTCCGCGGATAGTGCAATGGATCTTTATCTGAGACCGGAGACGGCCCAAGGTATTTTCGTCAACTTTTTAAATGTCCAGAAATCGGGTCGGATGAAGATTCCGTTCGGGATAGCCCAGATCGGGAAGGCGTTTAGGAACGAAATCGTGGCCCGGCAGTTTATTTTCCGTCAACGTGAATTTGAGCAGATGGAAATGCAATTTTTTGTACGTCCCGGTGCCCAGAAAGAATGGTATGCGATATGGAAGGAAAATAGAATGAAATGGCACCTTTCACTAGGATTGGGCCAAGATAACTATAGGTTCCACGATCATGAGAAGCTGGCGCATTATGCCGATGCGGCTACCGATATCGAATTTAAGTTTCCCTTTGGATTTAAGGAATTGGAGGGAATACACTCCCGGACCGATTTTGATCTGGCCAGCCATGAAAAATATTCCGGTAAAAAATTACAATATTTTGATCCGGAGCTCAACGAGAGCTATGTTCCCTACGTCGTGGAAACGTCCATTGGCCTGGACCGTATGTTCTTGGCGGTTTTCTCCAATTCCCTAGTGGAGGAAGAACTGGAAAACGGTACCTCAAGGACCGTTCTTAAATTGCCTGCCGTATTGGCGCCCATCAAGGCGGCGGTCTTTCCTTTGGTGAAAAAGGATGGTCTGCCCGAAGTGGCCCAAGGGATCGTGGACGACCTGAAATGGGACTTTACTGTAATCTACGACGATAAGGATGCCGTTGGCCGCCGCTATCGCAGACAGGATGCCAATGGTACCCCCTTCTGTATTACCGTGGACCATCAATCCCTGGAGGACCAAACCGTTACTATACGCCATAGGGATACCATGGAACAACAGCGGGTGGCTATTGCGGATGTTAAGTCGATCATCCACCAAGAGGTAGATATGAAAGGCTGGCTTAAAAAGATAATCTAAAACAGTTTTTCACCGATAAAATAATTTTAAACCCCATTAAGCATTTCTTAATGGGGGTTTTCCGCTCTAAAGCATACAGCCTAAAGCATATAGCTTAAAGCCTAGAGCCTAAAGAATATATCTTATCTGTAAGCTTCCATAATAGTTCCTGCCGTTGCCCGGATAATAATATCGAGGTTCCGTACCTCCGAATGCCGTGGTGTTGATCAGTACGGACTGGGCATATCGGGTATCGAAGATATTGTTTATGCCCAGGGCTATATCCAACGATAATCTTTCTCCCAGCAGATTTTTATAACCGATCTTGCTATTGAACAGGTTGAAGGCATCACTGGATAAAGTATTGGCATCCGTCAACGGGATCTTGCCCACGTATTGATGGGTGGTATTCCAATAAAACCGTTGTGCCCATGCTGCCTGTAGGCCAGTGCTCAGTCGGTTTTCCGGCACGCCCGTCAAGGGATTTCCGGAATAATCGCTCCCCCCGTCCACAAAGCTAACAAACCTATGATGGTTGTAGGTATAGCTGATAAAAGGTGCGAGCGTTAATTTTTGGCC
>DATGQM010000372.1:0-3739 GCA_035304205.1 Arenibacter sp.
AGCCTATACCTATGCCGATGGCACGGTAGAGGAAATTACCTATCCCGTGGAAATATGGAGAAAAAACGATCGGGAGGCAAGACGGGTCATAGCTTCGGAAAAGGAGTTGGTCGGTATCGCGATAGACCCCAGGGCGGAAACTGCGGATATAGATCTCTCCAATAATTCCTGGCCATAAAGGAAATGAAGTCCGACTTAGATCGGTTCGAGAAAAACAATAAGGAGATAAAGAGCGTCCATAAAAAAGTTAGGTGTATTTTTGATATATCTGAAAAACTTCTCATTATATTTGTGTTATGTTAAGTACAATAGTTTTATTTATTAGCGGTGCGGAAATATTCTTTATCATGTTTATCGTGGTAATGGTATTTGGTGCAGATAAAATTCCAGACATAGCCAAGGGATTGGGTAAGGGTATGCGACAGTTGAAGGATGCTACAGAGGATATTAAACAAGAAATCCAGAAAAGTGCCGATAAACAGGGTATAGATACCAGTATCGTTGACGATATCCGTGGAGAAATAGATAATGTAAAGAGTAAGGTCAGGGATAATATAGACAATGTATCGGGTAAGGTAAAGGAAAATGTTGATGACGTTACCGGCGTTATCAAACGTAAGTAAGATGCTGGATCAGCTATTGCAGTGGGACCGGGATACCTTTATTTATCTGAATAGTTTGGGCATAGAAAGATATGATCTGCTTTGGTCCACAATAACCAATTTCGCTACTTGGATTCCCCTTTTTCTTTTATTTATCTATCTTATTTTTCGCACCTATCCTAAAAAAGAGGCTTTTTACGTCGTGGGAACGGTATTTGTGACCGTTATTACCGTTGCGTTGCTTACAGGTATTACCAAGGAATGGGTGGCCCGTTTGCGGCCCAATAATACGGAAGAAATAAATACCCTGATACGAATATTAAAGAGTCCCGCCGGCTACAGCTTTTTCTCCGGACATGCCTCCAGTTCCTTTAGCATCACCACCTCGGTTTTTCTTTTTCTTAGGCAGCATATCAAATGGGGCTGGTTATTTTTTATTTGGCCCATTGCCTTTGCCATTAGCCGTATTTATGTGGGAGTACATTATCCATTGGACCTTTTGGTCGGTGCAGCGGTAGGTATCGCATTCGCCATTCTCTTTTTCAGGCTTTACCGTAGACGGATGACTTAAACAACCCTGCTAAGGGTAAGTCCGTCCCTTATAGGCAGGAGCACGGTCTCTACCCTGGGATCGTCCCTGAGTTTTTTATTGTAATCCTGGAGAATTTTGGTGGCTTTGTCCTTAGGCTGCAAGGGTTCCGTTACTTTGCCGGACCAGAGTACATTGTCCGACAGGATAACACTGCCCGGGCGACATTTTTTAATGCAGGCCTCAAAATATTGGTCGTAGCTTATTTTTTCCGCATCTATAAAAACCAGGTCGAATACCACCTCCAGGTCAGGGATTATTTTTATGGCATCCCCGGTATGTTGAATGATTTGGTCCCCGAATCCGCTTTCCTCAAAAAATCGCCGCTGCATTCCGTTCAGCTCCTCGTTGATATCAATGGTATGAAGGGTGCCATCCTTTTGGAGCCCTTCTGCAAGGCAGATAGCGGAGTATCCGGTATAAGTGCCGATTTCCAAAATATTTTTCGGGCCGATTATCTTGGAGAGCAAGCTTAGCACACGGCCCTGAAAGTGCCCGGTGATCATTCTGGGCTGTATTACCTTTAAATGGGTTTCCCGGGTCAATTTTTGAAGGATATCCGGCTCCGCTTGGGAGTGATCGGTAATATATTGTTCTAAAATGGCGGATAGGAAGTGCATGGGCTTAACTTTGTATATTGAGCCTCCAAATATAATAGATCATGGAGCAATTTTCGGTAAGAAAGGCCACTCTGGCCGATTTAGATATTTTATATTCCTTTGAACAAAAAATTATAAGGGCGGAACGACCCTTTGATGTCACCTTGGACAAGGATCCCATAAGTTATTACGATTTAAAGGAATTGACGCAGGCAGATAATGCCATTGTTCTTTTGGCAGAGGCCAATTCCAAGGTAATCGGCTCCGGTTTTGGGCATATACGGGAGTCAAAGCCATATTTGGACCATAGTTATTATGCCCATCTTGGATTTATGTATACCGATCCGGACTATCGTGGTAAGGGAGTAAACAAGGCCATTGTCCGGGCATTAACGGATTGGTCCAGATCTAAAAAAATAACCGAATTAAGGCTTACCGTGTACAATGATAATGCCCCGGCCATCAAGGCTTATGAAAAGGTTGGGTTTAAAAGACATATTTTGGAATTGCGGATGAATTTGGAGGAAGAAAAATAAAAGGGATATGTAGAAAAGTTTAAATAAGATTGCAACAGTAAATTGTATTTTTGAATAAAATTAGAATCATGGAGTTTCGGAATTCCTTAGAATTTGCCCGGCAATTGGACGCTGTAGATCCCCTTGGGAAATACCGTGATGAATTCTATTTTCCCAAGGTCGATGGGAAGGAGGTTATTTATTTTACCGGAAATTCTTTGGGATTACAACCTAAACGGACCCATAAATATGTGGATGAGATCATGACGGATTGGCGCGATCTGGCGGTGGAAGGCCATTTCCATGCAGAAAAACCATGGTGGGATTATCATGAACGATTGGCAGGGCCGTTGGCCACAATAGTGGGGGCCAAGGAAAAGGAGGTTACGGTGATGAATACCTTAACGGTAAATCTTCATCTTTTGATGGTATCCTTTTATAGGCCTAGCCCGAAAAGATATAAAATACTATGTGAGGAAAAAGCATTTCCTTCCGATCAATACCTATTAAATAGCCAAGTAAGGTTCCATGGTCTTGATCCAAAGGATGTTATTGTACCGATAAGGAAGAGGACGGGCGAGCATTTTTGGCGAACGGGGGATATTGTGGAAAAGATCAAGGAAGTGGGCGAAGAATTGGCGTTGTTGTTGATCGGGGGCGTAAATTACTACAACGGTCAAGTTTTCGATATCAGGACGATTACGGCACATGCCAAGCAGCAAGGGGCCTTTGTAGGATGGGACTTGGCGCACGGCGTGGGCAATATAGGATTGGAACTTCATGATTGGGGCGTGGATTTTGCGGCATGGTGCAGTTATAAATATATGAATAGCGGTCCGGGAAACGCCTCTGGGATCTTTGTGCACGAACAATATTTAAACAGGAACGATATTCCCCGGTTCGAGGGATGGTGGGGTACCCAAAAGGACATGCGCTTCCTAATGGAACCGGAATTCCTGCCTATGGCAAATGCGGATGCCTGGCAGATCAGCAACCCGCCCGTTCTCTCCCTGGCCCCTTATCTGGCTTCCTTGGAAATGTTCGGGGAAGTGGGTATGGATGCGTTGATCACCAAACGGAAAACCATCGTAGCCTATTTGGAGTTCATCCTGCATGAAATCGAAAGGGAGGCCAAAGCTGTTTTTGAGATCATAACCCCCTCGGACCGGGGATGCCAACTCTCGGTACTTTTGCACGGCCAAGGGAAGGACCTTTACCGATATTTAAAGCGGAACGGGGTGATGGTGGACTGGAGGGAACCCAATGTGATCCGCTTGGCACCGGTACCTTTTTATTGCTCCTATACGGATATGTACCGTTTCGGGCAGATCTTAAAAGCGGGCTTGTTCAAGGTTCAAGGTTTCAAAGCTTGATCGGTGCAATATTTAAGCTCCTCCCCTTAACAAGGGGAGGTGGTTTGCCCGGAGGAGCAAA
>DATGQM010000373.1:0-6471 GCA_035304205.1 Arenibacter sp.
GCACTTTCCTATCATAGATACTATTATAACTTCTTAAAATCGCATTTTGATAACTTGGCCTATATGGGCTGCGTAGATGGATGTCAGGGGAAACATGCCGAAATCGTCCAAAACAAGCTCCACTTTAATCAGCATAAACTAAAACTGATAGACAGTCTCATAAAGGCAAAAAACCTAAGGGACAATCTTTTTAGGAGCGTGGCCATAGATTATTTAATCAACGTACAAGATACCGAGGAGAACAATAAGATATTTATCGAAGATTTCCATCGGTATTCGTCCAGCAACAAACACCGTTCGGAAATAGAGGCGGTATATGAGGGCGTAAAAAACATGCAGCCATCCAAGAAGTTGCCGCAAGTCTATGTACTTGATAATAATGGGCAGAGGATTCCCCTTCAGGAAATTGCGGAAAAGGAAAGGAATACCATATTTTATTTTTGGTCCGGGGCACAAAAACAGCATTTTGATAATATTACCAAAAGGGTATCCCAACTTCAGAAAGCCAGGCCGGAATATGCCTTTATCGGAATAAACTGTAATACGGAAATGGCAAGGTGGCAGGCGATGTTGATCAATAACAATTTAAACCTGGAAAGGCAATTTAGGACCGATGATTTTGAAAATTTAAAAAATACCTTGGTGATAGGTGGGCTCAATAAAGGGATTATTATAAAGGACGGACATATCGTAAACGGATTTGCCGACCTGTACCGTAGTTTTGAGGATTGATGGTCTCTAAAAATCTGTTAAATAAAACTTTTATGCTGCCCCTGCTTATCGTTTAAGGCTAAAATGACCCGTTTGTACAAACCCGTCACTAAATTTAATTTTAAACCAATAGTCCGAGGAAGGAAGTAGCCGTCCATTATATGTTCCGTCCCAATTGGGATTGCTATGTGACAATTGCTTTAGAAGTTTCCCATAACGATCAAAAATATCGATAGTATATAGTTTGTTACCTATTCCTATTAATTGCCATTCATCATTGATTCCATCGTTATTAGGCGTAAAAAAGCGAGGGTAATCAATAATGGAAAAATTCGCTTCCAAAATGCCACAGCCACCTACTTCCCTTGCAAAAATGGTGTAGGACCCACCAATAAGATTCCTAAATTCATTATTTGACTGATAGGTGAAACCGTCCAGTGAGTATTCGTATTGAAATTCTGTTGCCAAGTTCAGTGCTATGGTATTATTTCCGCTCCATCCCGTAATTTCCAAGTTAAACCGGGTTATCGGAAAAACTTCCAGTATAGAAACATTTAGATTGGCGGAATCAATTCCACATGAACCGGTACTAACAGTATAGGTATAGGGACCGGCAGCATCTATGCTTGGATCGAATATATTTGAACCGCTAGCAAGACTCGGGTTCCATACCCCTCCCGGCCCCGGTGTTCCATCAATAAAGTCAAAGAGATCTACACGGCCTTCGTTGATACAAACGGCAATATCTGTATCTTCACCTGCATTTGGAACCGAGTTTACTGTAACCTGAACCGAAGCACTATGGTCTTGACAAACATCACTGCCAACAGTATAAGTGTATGTACCGGATGAATCTATAGCAGGATTGAATATTCCAGTGCCACTTTTCAACCCTGGGTTCCAAACCCCGTCAGTATCCGGTGTACCTCCAAGACTGAGGAACAAATCGACGGGAAAATCCTCGACACAGATTGAAAGGGAGCCATCTATGCCAGCATTTGGCACCGGATCAACCATAACCCTTACAGTAGTGGAATTATCGGGGCATAAGCCACTGGATACGGTATATATATATTGCCCGGGCAAATCTATTTCGGGATCAAATACCGAGGAACCACTTGCCAACGTCGGACTCCAAATACCACCAAGGTCGGGTGTTCCACTTAATTGGTCGAAAAGGTCTATTGGCGAATCCGATGCACAAACTTTTATTTCAGTATCGTAGCTGGCATTTGGGGGCCTATAAACCGTTACCTCTATTTTAGCTTGATCGTTCTGGCAACTACCATTGGTTACAGTATATATGTAAAGGCCCGCATTATCAAGAATAGGATTAAATATCCCGGTACCACTGGCCAAAATTGGGCTCCAAGTGCCTCCGCTATCCGGATTTCCCCCAAGGCTCAAGAACAGGTCAAGCGGAATATCATTGGCACAAAGTGTAAGAAACCCGTCATTTCCGGCATTGGGCATATTTGAAACGATAACTTCAACAGTCGCGGAACTATCACCGCAAATACCATTGGAAACGGTATAAGTGTAAATACCTCCCGCATCGATGGCCGGGTCGAAGTAACCAGTCCCACTTGTCAATACAGGGTTCCAAGTACCTCCAATATCCGGACTGCCATTAAGACTGAGAAATAAATCTGAAGGTGATCGATTTGTACAAATATTCAAAATACCGTTGGTACCCGAGCTTAAAGTAGTATTCTCTTGAAAATCGAATACCATGTTATTGTCATAATCTATAGGTGTCGTATAGCCGTTGGATTCCCCCGTAACCATACCATTGGCATCAACGGTATCCGGCCCATCACCGAGGGTTCCATTGGCGTCCCCATCCGAAAAGCCTGCTTCTATTACATCGTAACACAAATCACCATCGCTATCCAAATCCATATGATCTGGAAAGCCATCTCCATCGGTATCCCGATCTGGAATGCCATTTTGCTCTACTGTGTCTAGAATACCGTCATTATCATCGTCCAAATCATCGTCATCAAGAACCCCGTCATTATCAAAATCCGGGATGCATTCTTCATTAACTTCCATTTCACTGCTACATCTTGATGGATTATTACCAAAATATACAGTTCCTACAACTATTCCATGTGTTAATAAACTACAAAGTGCTGAACAATCGGTCAGTGAAGGATTTCTGCGAACTGAAATAGCGGAACCGCCCATTGTTCCAACACGAATCAAATTTTGCAGGCCATCTAAATTAGTTAGGATATCATTCGCAACAATATTTAAACCCCGAACATCGGTCAAACCGAGAAAACCATTCATCCCAACAAGTTTTGGGTGACTGGTTATTCCCAATTCGCCTTCCAATTTGGTCAGGCGGGCAAATCCATCAAGAGCAACAAGATCTCTATTCGACCTAATGTACAAATTGCCCCAGGAAGGATTAATATCCCCTATTACCTCAATGTTATTAAATCCAGTAATAGAAGTTAACCCCGTTTCTGAAATTTCCAATCCGCTTCCAATAGTTATCAAATTATCGAATGAAGGGATTGTGGTCAATAGCGGACTACGGTCTATGGATAAAATAGAAGTTACTATTTGAAGGTTTTCAAACCCGATTATACGAGAAAGACTTGGATTTTTTATAATATTTATACTCCTTACTATTTCCTGTAAGGCATTAAACCCGTTAATCTCTTCCAACAAAAAATTATCTTCAATATTCAGGTTACCATGGAATGTTTCTATCGAGAAATCTTCACCAATTTTGAGGAGACTATTAAATCCATTCAAATTCCGAATGGACATATTACCTCCAAAGATTAACCGACCTCCAATATTGGATAAACTCACGAATTCTGAAATCGATATAAGGGAAAGATTTCTGGACACCTGAAAACTTCCCCCAACATGACTTAAATTAATAAAACCTCGAATATTTTTTAACGTAGTATAATTTTCGGAGATGATAAAATTGCCATTAACAGTCTGAAGTTTGTTTATTCCCTCTATGGTTTCAATATTATGGCATTGATCAATTTCGAAATCCCCGCCAACATATTCCAAATCTGCAAAATTAGAGACGCTCGGATTATCGGCATAACTCAACCTTAGCGAACCTTCAATCCTCTTTATAGAAGTCAGTGCTGAAATATCCGTTACATCGCCACCGATCAACAAATCGCCATTAATTACCTCACATGTGCCATAATTATGGATAAAATCAACTACATGCGCTTGACGGGACAAGATAACATCACCTGGTGGACATTGTGAAAATGAAAAAGAGGAACAAATATACGTGAAGAATAAAACTAACACTTCTTTTAAATTCATAGAATAGTGATTGTGCATATCTCAAAGATGCTGTATTTTTTAATATTAGAAACGAAATATTCGCTAAAATGGGAATCGGGAACGATAATTACAGGGAATAGGCAGTAACACGGGAGGTAGACCTAAAATACCCATCATCCGTGAATAAGCAACAGGGATAAAAAAAGCCCCTTAACTTTCGCTAAGAGGCCATTTATTTTCCAATTATATCCTAGGGTCTTTTTTAGTTGCCCTTACTATGATCCTTCAGGAATTGGGCAAGACCGCTATCCGTTAAGGGATGTTTCAATAGACCTTCGATCACGGACAAGGGCCCCGTCATCACATCCGCCCCGATCTTGGCACAATCTATCACGTGCATGGTATGTCTTATGGACGCTGCCAGAATTTCGGTCTCAAACTCATAATTGTCGTAGATAAGTCTAATTTCGGAAATCAGGTTTAATCCATCCGTGGAAATATCGTCCAATCTACCAATAAAGGGGGAAACATAGGCAGCGCCCGCCTTGGCGGCCAACAAGGCCTGTCCGCAGGAAAATACCAACGTACAATTGGTCCTGATTCCTTTATCGGCAAAATATTTAATGGCCTTTACCCCGTCCTTGATCATCGGTATCTTTACCACGATCTGTTCGTGCAGTTCCGCCAATTCTTCCCCTTCTTTGATCATCGAAGCCAGATCGGTGGAGATCACCTCTGCAGATACGTCGCCATCCACAATGTTACAGATGTCCACATAGTGCTTTAAAATATTGTTTCTTCCTGTAATTCCTTCCTTCGCCATCAGGGACGGATTAGTGGTTACCCCATCCAATACGCCCAATTCCTGGGCCTCTTTGATCTGTGCTAAGTTTGCCGTGTCAATAAAGAACTTCATGTCGCTTGTTATTTTTTAAATTATTAATCCCAATATTATCGCCCTTTGTCAGGGCCGGTCTTAGACCGTATGCAAAATTACAATTTATAATGGTTCATTATAAGTTTCTCGTATACTTTATCCGGCAATACTTTTTTAAGGAACAGGGAAAATTTCTGCATAAACTCCCCTACCCGATAATGTACTTTCGGATTTTTTGTATTGATGATCTTCAAAACCATATGTGCCACTAGCATAGGATCCTTCCCGCTTTCCACATGCCGGTTCATCATATCGAGGGTATTTTCATAGGGTATTTTATATGGGGAACCTTTCAGGACCGGGGCGTGATACCTTCCCGCGGCAATATTGGTGGCGAAATCCCCCGGGGCCAAGTTGGCAATATGGATTCCGAAATCCTTTGTTTCCATCCTCAGGGCTTCGGTGACCAATTCCAGTGCACCCTTACTGGCCGAATAAATACCCCTATAGGGCAATCCCATATATCCTGCAATAGAAGTAATATTTATGATCGACCCACTTCGTTGTTCGCGCATTTGGGGCAATACCGCCTTGCACATGTGCAAGGGCCCGTTAAAATTGGTATCGAACGCCTTTAGGACCTCCTCATGGGGCGTTTCCTCGATTGGTCCTGTAATTCCTATCCCGGCATTGTTTATCAACACGTCCAATCTTCCTTCCCTGGCGATCAATGTAGATATTGCCCCCCTAATACTTTCGGGCTTTCGTACATCCAGTTCCAATAACTCAAAATGATCAAAACCGGGATAAATGGATTTATCCCTTGTAGTTCCATAAACCGTAAAGCCCTTGGACTTCAAAAAAATCCCGATAGATTTTCCAATACCTGATGAACCTCCGGTCACCAGAACAACCTTGTATCCCATTATCTGAATTGAATAAGGATACAAATAAACAAATAAAAGAAGAGTTTGTTCAAGGTTTTAAAGTTCAATGTTCAAGGAAAGTAATGCCAGGCTTTGAAAAGTTGGCAGTTGCAGTTGGCAGGGATGCCTGTTTAAGGTTCAAGAAAAGTTGTGGGCAGTTAACAGAATCCGAGAAAATGGCGGTTGGCGGAAAGCGCTTAGCGCTATGCGAAAATTTAAATTCAGGGCACAAAAAATGGCAAGATACCTACATCGCACCGCTTCAACCATATACCCTTGCTGCGTTCCCACCCTGGGGGATTCTACAGGAGCTGGTCGTGTAGGACTTGCCGGTGCAAAAATACAAACTTTTTATCTTTAAGCAATTATTTTACTATCTTAATTTTATTAAATATCTTGCTTTAAATTTCGATAAACCCATGTATTTACCTAAGTTTTTCATCATCAGTTTTTTAATCATAAGCGCGGGTGCTTGCGATTCAAATAAAACACAAAAAAACACCTTGTTTTCTTTGTCAATTAATACGCCAAGCAAGGAAATTCAGCAAGGAAATGTGATTGAAATCGAGTTGACAAATAAAAAAAACAAAACGATCGATCAAGTTCAATATACCCTCAATGGGCAAAAAGTGGAAGTTGCCGATAATAAACTAACCTTAGACACAGAAAAGCTCGGTATTCAGG
>DATGQM010000374.1:0-2145 GCA_035304205.1 Arenibacter sp.
TTCTATGCCCTTTTTATAGTGTAGGCTTCCCAGGTCGGTAAGGGACAGGCCAAATTTCAGCTTGTATTTGTTGATGTTCTTAGGAGCGTGCGTATTCCCTGAGGCATCGGTAGCGGTATAATCCGCATAATTGGGCCGCCACTCATAGATGAAACCCAGATCGGCCCCAAACCCGTCGGCGCTCTTAACAAATTCGTAGTCCTCAAAATCGTTGGTGATATTGGGGCTATTGCCATAAGAGATTTCCCCTTGGGAGTCTATACTTCCGGAAATGCCATTGCCGATCGCATCATAATCGATCATCATATTTTTTCCGTAAGCATAGGCATTGCCATATCCTTGAAGGTATTTTAGGGAAAGCCCTCCTTTAAGAAAATGTTGTTCCTTGTTCAAAAGAACGGTGGCATAGGTAATCCCTGTTTCTGCCCAGGCATTTGCGGCTATTTGAAAATTGCCCTCATTTACATTAAAATTCTCACTTTCATCGAACTCATTTGAAATATTTTCATAGGTCTCCCCATTGATATCGCTTGCATTAAAAAATACCCGTCCGCGAGTAAATACGGCCAAGGAATGCTTGGCATTGATATTGAACATAAAGGACGGGCCCAGAACATCCACATTTCCAAGGGCATTATTGGATGTTTTGGCCGATTTTATCCCGTCGATATCCACATCAAAGTTGTCCTTGAAGACATCCCCGAATTTCACCCCGTAATAATCGTTACCTATAAATGAGCTGGCCCCAACAAGGTTAATATCGGTTTTAAACCGGGAATCCACTATGTTGGCAGGGTTGGAAATTAGACCGTGGACCCCGTTGTAGTTGTCGGTGCCGTAACCTATATAGGACTGGCCATATAGGGCAACGGAAAACGGGATCAATAATGCGGTAAGAAAAAGTTTGTTCATGCGTAAAATTTTGATTGGATTATTTTTGTTCGAATTGGGTCTCCATGGTTTGGATCTGTGGTTTAATGGAGCCAACAGAATTAACGCTATATGGTCGCGTTTATTATATTAGGGGTTTGGGGCATATTCTCTTAAGATTTTATTTTTAGGTAATAATCACAGGTTAGGACACCCATTTCCCGTATTTTTTCGTATATGTTTTAAGAGTATGTTCTAAAGCGGGCGTAAACCTGGAATTAATGTTTTAGGGATAATAAAAAACCGTTTTCGCTGTTCTATCGTGTGGGAAGGCGTCAATAATGGATCATGGACCGCCTCGTCAATTTTAAATGATAGTTAGGGTTGCACTTATACCGGAAATCGTAGGAAGATAGATATTTATCTGTAGGAATAGAATAAAGTTATTTTGATTTAAGACCTTTACGATTATTGTTGAATATTTTTTTGCCAAAAAAAGAGTTAAAAAATGAAAAAGAAAGTTTTAAAGATCGTTGGGGGAATTTTATTGGTGGTGATATTATTGTTGATCGCGACCCCCTTTTTCTTGAAGGGCAAAATAGCGGATATAATTAAGAACAAGGTCAATAGCAGCATCAATGCCTCCTTTGATTTCGCCGATGCCGATCTGACCCTGTTCAGTAGTTTCCCCAATGCACAGGTGAACCTAACGGACATTACCCTGATCAACAAGGCCCCTTTTTTGGGGGATACCCTCTTTGCGGCCAAGAAGGTAGCCCTGACCATGTCCATAAAGGAATTGTTCAAGGATGCCACGGAGCCCATTGGGATCAAAAGTCTGCAATTGGATGGAGGGCTCATCAATATTAAGGTGGACGAGGAAGAAAATGCCAATTATGATATCGCGTTGGATGGGGAGGGGACCGAAGCGGTAGCGTCGAACACCGATACCGCTCAAACGGGATTTACCCTGTCCCTGGAATCCTATGGGATACAGGAGACCCTGATCAAATACAAGGATGCCAAAAGTGGTATGTATCTGGAAGTCGCCGATATGAACCATAAGGGGAAGGGCGACCTTTCCTTGGAGAAATCGGAATTGGATACCGAAACAAGTGCCTTGGTTTCCTTTGTGATGGACAGTACCGAATACCTGGATAGGAATCCGGTGCAATTAAAGGCGCTTATAGGGGTGGACCTAAATGAAAATAAATATACCTTTTTGAAGAACGAGGCCATAATCAATCAGTTGGCCCTGGTGTTCGATGGATTCGT
>DATGQM010000375.1:0-5533 GCA_035304205.1 Arenibacter sp.
ATATTTATGACTCCTGCTACGGCATTATCGCCATAAAGGACGCCCATGGATCCCTCAACGATCTCTATTCGTTCTACATCCTCTAAATTAATTTGGGTGATGTCTATATTATTACCGATTCCATTATCGCTGGCCATGGGAATCCCGTCCATTAGAATCTTTACATACTGTCCGTCCAGCCCGAACATACTTACGGTAGATTTCCCGGTAGCAGGGTCGGGAGTAATGGTTATGTTTAAGTTGTAATTAAGAAGGTCCGCCAAATTGTTCCCCGCAACCTGTGCGATATCTTTTTGATCGATCTCGCCAACGGCGAATAATTTTTTGCTCAAGGACATTACCTTATTCTCACCGGTAATCACAACTTCGTCCAATTGGGTGGCCTTGGTCGTATCCGAAGGGGTAGGCTCTTGGCCACGAACGAAAATGGAAGTGAGAAGTAATGCTGCCGTAATTACTAAACCTGTCTTAGCTTTCTTTTTGACCGTTACCCGTTTAGGGTTTTGGATAGCATGCTCAAACATGTGATGAAGCAAAATTGTTTAGAATCATTCTTAATAATTTTCGACAAATATATATTTTATATTTAATCAATCTAAATAAAAATTATATTTTTGTGGAATCGATTTGGCATTTAAGCAGGTGATATTTTCTCGATAGCCTATTTGCGAGGTGCATCTTACAGGAAAATTATCGCTCTGTATGTGTTGAATATCAATTAAATAACAACTAAAAAATACAAACAAATGAAACGAGTAATTTTATTGGGTTTATGTCTAGGTGCATTGAGTACCCAAGGTTTTTCACAGGAAAACAAAAAACAACAGGACATCAAATCCATTAAGGATATGTGCGGTTGCTATAAAGTGACTTTTAATTACACCGAAACCTTTTCGCCTGAAATCGATTATGAAAAAAAGTTGGATTATACATCCGGGGCATATGAGTGGGCGGAAGCGATAGAAGAAACCCCGAACAAAGTTTCCATTCAGCACCTTTTGGTCCTCAACGATACCATGGTGATCAAGCATTGGCGCCAGGATTGGCTTTATGAAAATCGGAATGTATTTGAATACAACAAGGAGAACCAATGGATATTTTCTACCTTGCCCAAAGAACAGGTCAAAGGGCAGTGGACCCAAATGGTATTTCAGGTAGATGACAGCCCTAGATATTCGGGTTCCGCGACCTGGATCCATGTAGACGGGAAAAATTATTGGGAAAACCGCACGGATTCCCCCTTGCCGAGAAGGGAACATTCGAAACGCAACGATTACAATGTACTGTCGAGGGGCAATCGCCAGGAGATTACAAAGGAAGGATGGGTCCATGAGCAGGACAACAATAAAATCGTGCGAAAGGACGGTACGGCCGATGTACTATTGGTCCAGGAAAAAGGATATAATACCTATGTAAAAGTAGATGATGAAAAGTGTAGGGCCGCTCAGGATTGGTGGAAAGTAAATAAGGATTTTTGGTCGAAGGCGAGGGATTCCTGGGACCGTATCTATGATAGGGAAGGACCGCTGACCCTGAGAAATACCGTGGACGATAAACCTTTGTATAGGTACATGGCGCCTTTGGAAGCCAAAAATGCCAGTAAAAAGGACATCCATGAGGTTTTGGAGAAATTTATAATTAAAGATAACCTTCCCATTGATGGTGAAAGTAAATAGATCATTGGTCAATCTAAAGATTCTCCGACCCCCGGATCGGGCTTTCCGATTTACCTCTCCTTGGGAGAGGTCGGAACTGCCTTTTTCGGCAGTTCCGGGTGAGGTAAAATATAAAATTTCGGTTTTTGGTACCTACTGCCAAAATGAAACCGGTAACATGCCTTTATGGCTAACCTCCAGAATGGTTAGTTTCAAGAAATTTTCTATTTGGACAGCACTTTTTTTAGGTGCTGTCCTCCTTAGTAGTTTTGGAAATTGGGAGCAGGATACCAAATTACAGGAAAAGGTAGATTCGGCTATTTTGCAAGCCTTTGAAATTGAAGGCTATACCCAGGTTCCAATAGAATTGGATGCCCTTGTGCAGAATACCGGAACGTCCAAGGCACGATCCTTTAAGGTGATGGGGGATACTATATTGTTGGGATATGCGTACGTTGGGGAAGCGCCCAGTATGAAACGGATATTCGACTATATCGTTCTTTTTAATCCCGACCTGACCATTAAGAAGGCCAAGGTACTCATTTATAGGGAAGACCACGGCCGACAAATTGGGAGCCAACGCTGGTTACAGCAATTTATTGGCATGAACGTAAATGACACTCCCAATTACGGGGAAAATATAGATGCGATTTCCGGAGCTACCATTTCCGCAAAAAGCATGACAAAGGCCGTGGCCAAAGTTTTAATGAACTTTAAGAAATACAAGGAAGGACCTCCAAATTAATTTTTCAATGAAAGGAATAGATCTCATCTACCATAATCAATTTGGGGTGGCTTTTAGATGGAAATCCGATATTGCCAGAGTTCCCAACAAGGTGCAGTTGGTATTTCGGGATATGGGAATGTTATTGACAAGAAAGGAATTGATATATTTTTCACAGTGTATTAAGGGAGTGGGAAGAGACCATTACCTCTGCGAACAATGTTCCCAACAAGAATCCTGTAGGACCTTGCTTTTGAGCATCCCTTCCCCTCAAATTACCTTGGCCCTTAATGTGAAGGAATTAAAAGCTATTGAGGATTTGGTGACCGGCAGCCTTTTTCAATTGAATCTGAATGATTTTATAAAGGGGATTTGAATTTCGGGAGGAAATTCAAGTTAAAAAGTTAAGTACACGACAAAAATTATATTCGATGGATTATCCTTGGTTTTCTACCCCTGCACTAAGCGTGGATCAAGGAAAATCGGGCTCCCTTTAAGGTAAGGGGGCAAACCGATTTTGAGAGAACTATGCTAAATCGATTTTTGTTATGTACTAAAGTTAAAAAATTATAGCCTTTGCATATTTATTCGGAAGCGGTATATTTTTCCAAAGAGAGTTTTTCGCCATTGTAGACCGCATAGGTATAATGATTGATCCAATCCCCCAGGTTAATATAGGTAGATCTTTCGTCCAGGGCTATTTCCATGGGAAGGTGCCGATGGCCAAAAATAAAATAATCGTAATGCTGTTGTTCTAGTTTTCGTTTACAATAATGTACCAACCATTCATTTTCCTCCCCCAAAAATTTAACATCCTCTTCCCCCGATATCAATTTGTTCTTTACGGACAGGTATTGCGCCAATTTAACGCCCAGATCGGGATGTAGCCAATTGTACAGCCACTTGGATAGGGGATTGGTAAATACCTTTTTCATTCTTTTATATCCCTTGTCCCCGGGTCCCAAGCCGTCGCCATGGCCTATTAGGAACGAATCCCCGTTTATGTTAAATTCCTGCGGTGCGTGAAATACGGGAATATTGAGCTCTTCCTCAAAATAGCCGTTCATCCACAGATCGTGGTTGCCCACAAAATAATAGATAGGGATTCCGGAATCCGTGATCTCCGCCAGCTTTCCCAAAGTGCGGGTAAAGCCTTTTGGAACTACTGTCTTGTATTCGAACCAAAAATCGAACAGGTCCCCCAACAGAAAAATGGCTGCGGCATCTTGCTTGACTTCATCCAACCACGCAACAAATGTTTGTTCCCTGGGGAAGCTCAGTTCCCTGGTCGGGGCACCTAAATGATGATCGCTGGAAAAGTAAATATTTTTGCCCTCCGGAACGGTGATAGCCTTCATTAAAAATGTTTTTAATTATCGGAAGCATACCATTCCGCAAAGGAGGTATCCGTCTCTTGAAGCTTTAAGGAATATAGGTTTATATTTTGAGGCAATCTTTTCTTTATTTTTTCCGCAAAGTGGATCACCATATTTTCACTGGTCGGCTGGTAATCGGCCAGGATTACACTATGTCCCCTATCGGTCAGTTCCTTGGCCAGTTCTAAATGGGGCGTATTTTTATTAAAGACCGTGGCATGATCAAATTTGTCCACGATTTCCTCCTTTACTATTTTTTTCAGGTCCCCGAAATCGATGACCATTCCCAATTTAACATGCTGCGTGTCTGTAATGGGAGTGCCTATTACCGTAACGGAAAGCTTATAGCTATGTCCGTGTACGTTCCTACATTTACCATCGTACCCGTACAGGGCATGCCCGGTCTCAAAATTAAATTGCTTTGTAATGCGAATTTTGCCCATAATCCTGTTTTACACCGCAAAGGTAATTTATTCTTGGAAACTAATTGTCGTTAAACAGGGGCGGTATCTATTTGAGGATAGTTTACTATCGCTTAAATTTTCGCTGGTTTCTAATGCGGTTGATCAAATAAACCGCTAACAGGACTAGTAAAAGAACCGGAAAGATAAAATCTCCACCTAAAAATGATAATATATCCATATTTTTAAATTTACTCCTAAAACCTAGTTAAAAAGTTAAGAAGCTTAGAATTTCTCTTATTTTATTTATTGCCGATAATCATCTTGTTGTGGTTTTTGTAAACCCAATTTTTGTTGTACCAAAACTATCAACTACTTTTCAGAGTATGCCCATTATTGTTTCCTCACGAATAAAGCCACTATGGCCGAGGTAACGATCCCCATGGACAAGGCCCCAAAAACACCCTGCAGCACATAGCTTTTTAGATTAAAATAGCTTTCAGCGGTCTCTTGGCCCATTTTTCCGGAATCCACGATATACTTGATCGCATTGGGGAAATAGTCGGGCGATATGCTCGTATTGGTAATATACTGGATAATGGGACTAAATAGGGCTATAATGACACTAAGAATAATACCACTGATAAAGCCCTGCTTCCAGTTCATTTTTCCGTTGTGGACCGTTTTTCTTTTATCCAATAGGGCCAGAACATATATCGTTATGGCCACAATTGCAAAAAGATTGGTATATATGGCATGTTTCCCTATAAGTTCATCGTGCCAACCCAAAGTTTTTTCCAAAACCATCCACGCCAGGGTCGCAAGGGAAAAGATAATCGCCCATTTAAACTCTATTTGGTATTTATTCATGATCCGCGTTGTTGTTTAAAAGTATCAAGCATTGTTCGAGTCTGTTCGGATAGCACCAACCTTCCGGATAATTCTGCCCTATTCGTTAGAAGGGTATCCCAATGTCCGGTCCCTTCCCATAGGACCTTGCGCCATTCCTGTAGGGCTTCGGGATTGTATTTCATCAGTTTTTCGGTAAAGAAATCCAGTTCCCGCTCCAATTCTCCCATCTTGGGGAAAACTTTTGAAAATAGGCCTTTTTCCATCGCCCAATATGCATTCTTCCATTCAGTAGGGGATAGGGAAAGTTCCGACAGGGCGGCGGTCCCTATCTTTCGCTCCACTGCCGGGCCGATTACCAAAGGGGCTATTCCAAGGGTTAGTTCGGAAAGTCGTATTGCTGCCGTTTCGGAGGCAAAGACATAATCGCAGGCGGCTACGATGCCGACCCCCCCACCTACGGTCTTGCCCTGTACCCTCCCAACGATTACCTTCTTGCAGCGTCTCATGGCATTGATCAGCAAGGCG
>DATGQM010000376.1:0-4992 GCA_035304205.1 Arenibacter sp.
GTACAATTTAGGGCCGCCAAGGATCCGGTATTATATTTAAATGACCCAAAGGGGATCACCAAGGAAGTGAAGCGGGAAATGTTGGACAATCTCGCCGCCCTAAACGAGGAACACTATCAAACATCCGGGGATCCAGAGATCAAAAGTAGGATTGCACAGTACGAGATGGCCTACAGAATGCAGACTTCCGTGCCCAATGTGATGGATACCGCCAAGGAACCCGATTATATTTATGAAATGTACGGTGCCGATGCCAAAATACCCGGCACCTATGCCGCCAATTGCCTTTTGGCCAGACGCCTGGCCGAACAGGATGTCCGTTTTATACAACTTTATCATATGGGATGGGACCAGCACGACAATCTGCCGGGGGCCATCGCAAAACAGGCCAAGGACGTAGATCAGGCTTCCGCCGCCCTAGTAGCGGACCTAAAACAACGCGGACTTTTAGAGGACACCCTGGTTATCTGGGGAGGGGAATTTGGGCGTACCAATTATTCCCAAGGCCTACTGACCGACACCAATTATGGGCGGGACCACCATCCCCGATCCTTTACCATATGGATGGCGGGCGGCGGAATAAAACCCGGGATAGTCTATGGGGAAACCGACGATTTTGGATATAATATCGTTAAAGATCCCGTCCATGTCCACGATTTTCAAGCTACCATGCTGCATTTATTAGGGATAGACCATGAGAAGTTCACCTATAAATATCAGGGAAGAAGATTTAGACTGACCGATGTGGAAGGGCATATCATAAAGGATATATTGAGTTAATACCCAAGATTTTCCCTTAATTTTTAAATGAACGGATAAAATATAAATGATCGCACACCTAATCAACATAGGCCGGTTACACCCCCTTTTGGTGCATTTGCCCATTGGCATATTGATCCTGACCTTTTTGTTGGAAATATATGGGCGAAGAAAAAATGAGGGGACCGAAAATCATATCGTAAGATTTGCACTCGGCATTACCGTCATTAGTACCCTATTGTCGCTAGGCACTGGATGGATGCTAGGGGAAGACGGGGGTTATGACGAAACCCTACTCTTCAGACATCGCTGGATGGCCGTCGCCCTGGGTATCGGTACCCTGACCCTATATCTAATAAAAAGCAGGCCCGCCCGCTGGAACAGGCATATCTATATGCCCCTTTTTATAATCGTTCTACTACTATTGGGCATAACGGGACATTTGGGCGGTAGCATGACCCATGGGGAGGATTACCTTTTTAAGGCCCCGGAAAATAATAGGATTATTATAACCGATGTAGACAAAGCCCTGGTCTATAACGACATCATCCAACCTATCCTCGACCAAAAATGTGTTAGCTGCCACAATCCCGGAAAAACAAAGGGCGGATTGCTACTGACGGGAAAAGAACAAATTCTGGCAGGCGGGGATTCAGGAAGCCTTCTGGCAGCCGGGGATGGCGAAGTCCCCAGATTGGTCCATCATATCAAACTCCCCCTGGACCATAAGGAGCATATGCCCCCAAAAGGAAAAAATCCATTGACCGATCAAGAAATCGACCTACTGGAATGGTGGGTCGAAAATGCAAACTGTTTTGATTGTACGACCGGAGCATTGGATAAAACGGAGCACATCAATAAAGTGCTGCTCGCCCTGGAAGAAGATACCTCCCCCAGGGCCCTTATCGCAAAACAAGTGGGCCCAGTGTCCAAATCCTGGTTAAATGCCATTAACAAAAATGGATATATCGCCTCCAGGATAGCGATGGAAAATCCCTTATTGATCATTAATCTTTCGGGTATAAAAAATTTAGGAAAACCGCACTTTAAGGCCCTGAAAATGCAGGCCGATAATATTGTAGAACTGAACTTGGGGAATTCCAATTTCAATGATACCTTGGCCCGTTACCTATCCGGTTATAGGAATATTACCAAATTGCAATTGCAAAACACCTCGATTACGGATAAGACCCTGAACAACCTGCACGAATTAAAGTATTTGGAATCCCTCAACCTATACGGCACCCAAATAACCCAGGACGGACTGCAAAAATTGAAAGAGCTTCCAGGTCTAAAAATGTTATATCTCTGGAATACGGGTGTTAGCAGGGCGGAAATGGACGCCTTCGGTAGCGATAATCCCGATATCACCCTAGTACATGTAGACAAGGATATTTTTGCCCCTAGTTCCCTAAACCCGCCGACCATGACGGCAGCAACGGATTTTTTTAAGGACTCCCTGGAAGTGGCCCTGGATGATGTGTTTAAAGATACCGACATCTATTATACCCTGGACGGGTCGGCTCCGGATAGCACCTCCCATAAATATACGGAACCTATTATCCTTACCCGTTCTACGGAATTAAGGGCAGTGACCCATAAAAAAGGTTGGAAATTAAGTGAGGAGAAAACCGGCAATTATAAAAAAACCACTATCGATTTCACTACGATTATACTCGATCGGCCCCCACATGAAAAATACCCGGGCATGGGCGAGAAAACATTACTGGATAAAAAAAGGGGATCTCTCAATATTTTAGATGGCAATTGGCTCGGATATGAGGCCGATAATCTTACAGCGATTATCGCCCTTTCAAAAGAAACCGTAGTTTCCACCATTTCGGTCGGCGCCTATTCCTCACCCGAGAAATGGATCTTCTATCCAAAAGGGTTCAAGGTATGGGTCTCCAATGACGGAAAGGCGTTTCAACTTGTCCATAATATGGAAAGTACATCCCAACAATCAAATTCCGATACCAAACTCAAGTTTTTCGATTTCGACATCCCCCCTACCAAGACCAATTATATAAAGGTAGAAGTCCAAAACCAACATAAAAACCCGACTTGGCATCCCGAACCGGGAGGGAATAGTTGGCTCTTTGTGGACGAAATCGTCCTTAATTGATCAGGTTTAAGGTTAGTAGTTACAGTTTGCAGTTGAAGTAGGAATCCCCAACTCATAACTCCAATACTCACATCTCAATACTCACATCTCAATACTCAAACAATTTCAGCACTTAATCCCGCCTGTAGAAGTTTACTGCACCTGGGTTCCAGGTCCGTGTATTCCCCGGTCTTGACCGTGCACTTACCGTTATAGTGCACAATTAGGGCACATTGTTCCGCTTGCTCGGGGGTATGGTCGCAGGCCATAATTAAAGTTTCGATCACGTGATCAAAAGTATTGACCTCATCATTAAAGAGAACGATCTCATTTTGCCTAACGGTCTCCTCCTCCACAAGTAATTCCTCCGAGACTTTTTCCCTTGTACTCATAGAATCGATCTTTAGAACTATCTAAAATACGAATTTTACGGCAACCCAATTGTTGTTTTCCAGATTATTTTCGAATTTCAGCCCTACTTCCCTGCATCTTTCACTGATCTGGGGAATGTCCTCCTTATAAAATCCGCTCAAAAATAATATCCCTCCCTGAACAAGACATTTGGCATAGGCTGGAATATCTTCCAATAGGATATTCCTATTTATGTTGGCAATGATCACGTCATACCGCTGGTCCACCAGCAGGTCGGCCGTCCCCTCATATACTTGGATATGGGCACAATTATTCCGCTCCACATTTTCCATAGCGTTCAGGTAGCACCAATTGTCTATATCGATGGCATCTATTTTGGCCGCTCCCTTCTTGGCCGCCAAAATGGCGAGTACCCCGGTACCGCTCCCCATATCCAGGACCGATTTACCGGTCAGATCATGATCCAGGATATGCTGCAACATCATATGCGTAGTTTCGTGATGGCCCGTCCCAAAACTCATCTTAGGTTCTATGACAATATCAAATTCAACATTCGCCCTTTCGTGGAAAGGTGCCCGGACCACACATTTATCCCCCACTTGGATGGGATTAAAATTTTGCTCCCAGGTAGCATTCCAGTTTTCCTGTTCGATTTCGGTATAATTAAAGTCGATCCGGAACAACGGATTTTGTAGAATGGGCAGGTCCTTTAATATATCCGGATTCCAATCCTCCTTTTTTATATAGGCCTGCACCCCCTCTTCGGTCTCGACAAAGCTCTCAAACTGGACTTCGCCCAATTCAGCAATTAAAATATCGGAAGTGGGTTGCAAGGGGGATACCCTAAAATTGTATTCTATATATATGGAATTGGACATTTTTGAGATATGAGATATGAGATGGGAGATATGAGATATGAGATGGGAGATGTGAGTATTGAGTATTGAGATTTTTTAATCTCACATCTCAATACTCAATACTCAATACTATGTACTAAATGGCCTTTATTATGGCCACAAAATCGTCGGCTACAAGGGAGGCGCCTCCTATTAATCCGCCATCTACATCCGGTTTGGAAAATATCTCCTCGGCATTACTGGCCTTTACGCTACCTCCATATAGGATGGAAACACCTTTGGCCACATTGGCATTTATGGCATTGGTAATGGTCTTACGGATGAAGGCGTGCATTTCCTGCGCTTGTTCCGGAGAGGCCGTTTCTCCCGTACCAATGGCCCAAACGGGCTCATAGGCCAGGATGATCTTGTCCCATACCATGGCATCCAAGGAAAACAGGGCATTTTTTAATTGACGCTCCACTATGTTAAAATGGTTCCCAGATCTTCTATCATCCAATTCCTCCCCAAAACAGAACATGACCCGCATGTTCTTGTCCAGGGCCGACTTCACCTTTTTAGCAAGGATTTCATCGGTCTCCCCAAAATAGGCCCTTCTTTCCGAATGCCCGATAATCACCGTATCTACCCCGATTCCCATTAGCATATCCGCAGAAATCTCCCCGGTATAGGCACCGCTCTCGGCATAATGCATATTTTGGGCAATTACCTGTATCCCGGAAGAGCCGACCACATCCCGTGCTCCTGCAAGATTAACAAAGGTCGGCGCTACCATTACTTCGGCCGTAGTATCGGGGATTTTAGCGGAAAGCTCTATTAACAAAGCCTTGGTTTCCGCTAAATTCTTATTCATTTTCCAATTTCCGGCAACTATTTTATTTCTCATTGTATTTTGTTTAT
>DATGQM010000377.1:0-11188 GCA_035304205.1 Arenibacter sp.
CCCGTTACTGTGTTCCCTGAGCAATCCGGTCGTTACAAAAATGCTATAGTCTATACCGAGTCCAAAAATAAAGGTCGAGATTATGATATTAAAAATATTGAATTCGATATTAAAGGCGCCCATGATGCCGATCGTGATCCACCAGGTGATAAAAATGGGTATGCCCGTAACCAAGGTCAACGAAAAACTCCTAAAGGAAAGGAATAAAATGAGCATTACTACCACGATGGAGTAGCTTATCAGCTTATTAAAATCGTTTTTGAGATTTCCCAGAAACGCCTCGTTCATTTCTTGTCGGTCTATTACAAAAGTATTGGGATGATCCCTGAATATTTCCTTAATCTTTTCACTTGACCCCTCATCCAGTTTTACCATAGCGGTCAGGGTAATGGACCTGTTGTCCGCAGCAATATAGTCGTCCAAGGGAAGAGCATCCAGATTCCCGTAATCCTCTAGTTCCAGCACTTGAAAATCCTGGGATATATATCCAAAAAAGGGGTCGAAAGTGCCGGCCTTAAAACCTAACCTTTCACTACTAGTAGAAAGATGGGACTTGGTGCTGTCCAGTGTTTTCCTATTCCAGAAACTGTTCCAGAGTGCGATCTTTTCCTGTTGCTCCTTGTGCGAGCTAACGAGGGCACCGATAGACCCAAAATTCAGGATTTCTCCCTTTTCCTTTAATCCTTCCAACGTTTTGTATACCGAATCATTGGCTTGCAGTACCGCTTCCCTGTCCGATCCATGGACCGCCAAATAAATGGATTTGGAGGACATATCGGTCAGGTCGTCCAAATTTTCCCTGGCCTGGACCATGGTGGCCGGTTCGTAGTTTAGTTTGGTAATGTCCTTATTAAAGGTCACTTTGTTATAGGTAAAGATGCTCATGGCCATTAAGGCCACAAGGACGACCGTGGCCCATTTGTTCCTATGAAACTCATGGGCGGCAATTTTATCCAAAAATGTAGTCCTCTCTTTTGATAAATCGCGATTTCTGTATAGATGCGGAATAAGAAGTAGTGCAAAAATACAGGCCCCTAACACACTTATCGCGGCAAACAGGCCCAGGTCCTGTAGGGCTCGGGAATCCAGGAACAGCAGGCACAGGAAGGCCAATGCCGTGGTGGCACTGCTCATCAATACGGGTTTGGTCACATCGGCAAAAAGGACCTTTATAGACGGATTGTTGCGGATCTGGGTGAGGATATGTAGAGAATAATCCAATGTTACCCCTATGAGGACCGAACCGATTCCCAGGGAGACTCCCGATATTTTTCCCCTGGTCCAGTAAAGAACGGCAACGGATAATAATCCCCCCAATAGGGTAGGGCAGAACAGGATCAGGGGGAGGGCGATCTTTCTATAGAATAAGATCAGAATACCCATCAGTACGATCAATGCGGTAATCGTGGTAAATTGGATATCGCTCTTGATCTGCTGGGCATTGGCGACCGCGATAAAGGTAGCACCAAAATATTCACTTTTTATTTTGCCCTGAAAAAGGTGGTCCAAATTATTTTGGATGCTGTATAGGTCCGCCACAAATTGGGCATTTTCCGCTGTTTCGCTAGATGGGTGGACAGGAGTGATGAACAACAGGATATGCTGTTGGTCCTTGCTTAGGATAAATCCGTTTTTTAGGATAAATTGATCCCCGATCCCCATTTGCCGTAGTTTTTTTAGGGCGATAAAGGAAATACCAAGGGGGTCCCTTAGTATCATTTCCTTTGCCACGATTCCCGACGGGGAGATCAAGGCCCTGTAATTACGATCCATAATTGCAGAAATACTGTCCTTGGAGAGTTTTTCGGCGATTTCCTTATAGTCGGATTTATCCAAGAATAGGGGAGCGTTTCTATAAACAAAATCCAAGGTCCCGGAGATATTTTCCTCCTGGACCTTTCCTTGGACCTTTTTGATATGGGACCCGGATCGGGTGCTTAGGCTGTCCAGGAACTGTTCGGCATATTGGGTCAGTTCGGCTATGGAGGCATCGGGTTGCCGGGAAATATTGACAATGATCTTATCCGCAAAATTTACCGATTTTAAGACCTTCTGTATTTCTTCGGTCTTGCTATTGGTAGGGATCAGTTTAGTGATATCCTCCTCGAATTGGATCTTGGAAGCAAAATAGATTAGGACGGCCAGTATTCCCAAGAGGCCGAAAGCAGCAGCTAATTTTCTCTTGGCAATAAACTGATAGATCTTATAGAAAAAATCATCCATTATTGAGTTCCATTTTTTTCCTGTCAAAAATAGTCAAGAAAAGATAACCAAGGATCCCCGAGATCGAACCGCCTAAAAAAGAAAGGATTATACTCCCTACAATATAGGATTTAAGATGTTTTGCCATCTCAAGATCCATGCTGGCCTCCCCAAGGTTAAAATCAAGTTCCCCCCCCAGGACCCAATGCCCCAATGTTAAGCCCATAAATAATACCAGCGGGATAAAGGGGGGGAGGCTTATATTGGAAAAAGCAAAGGCGATCGCTTTGTTCAGTTTAAACAGGATGGCCAGGAATATAACGATCAGGGTATGGAAGCCCCAAAGCGGACTTAGGCCAATAAAGACCCCGAGGGCAATGGAGAGGGCTTTTTTTTCAGGGGAATCGTTGCTGCCCAGAAAATCTTCATGGATAAAGCGCCTAAACCCTTTTTTTTTTAATCTTCCGATAAGGTCCCTTGGAAAAATATAGCATAAGGCGACCACAACCAGATAGGTGTTTAAAAGACTGATGCGGGCAAAATCCGTAAGGGGCCGAAAATGGGATACCCTGTCCCCTGCACCATAACTAACCTTTACGGGGACATTTTTAACCTGGACCCCGTTCCATGCCGCCTTTACGATCACTTCTATTTCGAGTTCAAACTTCTTGGTAAATAAACGTATTTCCCTTAATTCCGATATAGGATATAACCGATATCCGGATTGGGTGTCCTCTAGTCTTATCCCGGTCTCTACCCAATACCAGAAGTTGGAAAATCGGTTACCAAAGCTACTTTTCTTGGGGACGTCTGCCTGTCCCATATTCCTGGACCCTATATAAAGTACCTTTTTGTTTTTTTCTTCGTCCAGGGCCCGTATTAAAACAGGGATGTCATCGGGGAAGTGCTGTCCGTCCGAATCAATGGTCAGTGCAAAGTGAAAACCGAGTTCGTCGGCCAATTGAAAACCTTCCCGAAGCGCAAGTCCCTTCCCTTGGTTAATAGGGAAATGTACCTGCCTTATCTGGGGAAAACCGGATAGGATCTGTGCGGTATTATCCGTAGAGCCATCGTTTACGACAATAACATCCTTAGTATATTCCAGAACCCCGTCCAGTACTTTTTTTAAGGTTCTGGGATTGTTATAGGTAGGGATTATTACACAGCATTTTAGCTGTTCCATGATTTCAGTGGTAGATGTGGTTACTGTAGGCACGGTTTTTCTTTGTTTATTATTATATCCTGTGAAAAATCACGGAACAGGTCGCCAAAAATAAGGATTCCTATTTTTATAAGCCTTCCTTTTCCCCAGTATTAAATCCGTCCGATTGCATAATATACGATTTTACAAAATCCTTGACATCCTGGGACGGCGTGTTTTTGTAGTTTGTTAATATAAACGTTTTATCTTCCTCTATATTGGAACGGTATTTTAAAAACTTGGGGGTATTCTCCTGGATACTAAGCCTAAGACATCGTATTTCTATATTGTCGGGCTCTTCGGATAGGGCATATTCCAATAATTCGGTCCCCTCCTTGAACAACCGTTTTTCTTTGGTATATTTTGCCATCAACGCCATTGCGGCCCCTTTGTAGGCCACCCATATCTTCTCGTCCCCCGGGGTGATCGCGGATAACCGTTCCACCAAGGCAGTCGCCGCATCCCGATCTTCGGAGGCCGATATAAATTCCTTACGTATTGGTTCCAGGTCTTGCAGGGAATGGACCTGAAAAAGAAGAAAAAAAAGTAATAAAATAGATTTCATTGTTCAGTAATTTTAAAGGTGGCACTTAATTTAAGGGCAATGGTATCCCCGAAAGAGGTGGTATTCCTAACCTTTATGAGGTTGTCCTCCCCCGATATCGCCAATTCCAAAAGTAGCTCGGGATCGGTTTCGGGATTTATGATCGCCATAAACTTTACATTGGAAGCTACGGATAGGAACAGTTCCTTTCCCAGGGCACGTTCGGTCAGCTCCTTGATGATCTGAATCATGCAAACCCCCGGCATAACCGGTTTTCCCGGAAAATGCCCCTTAAAGACCTCATGCTCCGGGTCTATCCGTATATGGGCAATTAGGCCCCCATCGGTCTTGTTGAAGGCTTCTGTATTATATAATCCTTTGATCAACATATTCGGTTACATTTTAAATTTATAGGCCAGGCCAATTTGGACTACGCTATTCAATTGATTTTTTTCGACATCGCTACCATATTCCCCCCTGTCCCTAAAGTCCAGATCGATAAGGCCCTGTTTATACCTCAGGTCCAGGCTCAGTCCAAAATCAAACTGATATCCGATACCGCCGAATATTACGACATCAATAGGGGTGATCTTCAGATTTCTACCGGTACTGTTGATCAGGTTGAAAAAATTATCATCGATATTAAAATCCAGTCCCGGTCCCAAAATAAAATGGAACCCTTCATCCTTGCCCACAAAAAACTTATTGGCCAAGGCGATGGATATATAATTTATATCGAGATTCTCCGTGCTTCCTAGACGGGCCTTACCTCCTTGGTTGGAGTAGGTCAATTCGGGTTGCATGGTATAGTTTTCCGTAAAACGGACAGCAAAGAACAGCCCGCCGTAAAAGGCGACCTTATGATCTAGTGGAGCATTATCTATCCGGGCATTGTTGATGCCCATCTTTATTCCGAAAGCCGTTTTTCCCTGGCCAAAGGCGTTCATGGAAAAAATAAGTAAAATGGTAAAAATCAGCGTCTTCCCCATTGTTTAAATCGCTTTTAGATGGATACTTAATTTAATACGCTTATGTATAATATCGATTTCCTTGGCAAGATAGCCATCGATCTCCAAAAAATCATAAATTGTTTTTTCTTTTCCGTTACCGGCCCCTATCACTTTTTGTAACTTATTGTCATATAGGTAGTAAAAGTAGGTGCCTTTGCCCGCCCTGGTTTCCAATAGGGTGGTATCCCCTTGTTTTGCATATTGATGTATTACGGTCGACCGTTCCCGGATCAGGACATAAAAATCCTTTCGCAGCAGGTCGATCAATATTTTTTTATCCATTTCCTCCAAGATATAGTTCACTTTGAACGTGTTTCCCTCGAAGGAAAAATCCATTAACTTATTTCCCATTTCCGTGGTAAAAACTACCCTGTATTGGTCCTCATCCAATTTTTTCACTACAAATAGCCCCCCAAAGGATTTATCGGCAAAAGTAATCTTTGCCTTATACACATAATCCCTGGCCCTATCCGAAAAATACGGATTGATGATGTCCATGGTGGCCTTTTCCACTTTTTGGAAATTGTTTTTTTTGGGATAGGAACCGCAAGCCATCAACAACAGGACCATACCGCTAATTAGAAAATACCGCATCGTTTACTGTTTGGTTTATTTTCCTATCGGTAAAAACGATTCGGGTAAAATCGCCCGAAGGCTCTACCATTTTCACCTCCTGTACTGCAGCTTGAACTTTGTCGAAGATCAATATAAAGGTTGCGATATAGCTTTTTATCTTTTCGTCCCTGGGCGTAAAAACGACCTTATAATAATCCTGGGCCTTAAAATATTCCATATTAAAGTCCGAATCCTGGAAAAGATCTCCCTTTACACTGTTAACGATCAACTGGTTCAGTTTTTGGAAGAGGGCACTGTTCCCCATATCCACATTGCTTTTGCTTCCCCCATCGTTGATCAGTAATTTGTCTTCCAGGAAGACAATACTGTATCGGAAGGGTTCGGTATATTCCCATCTCACCTTATTGGGCGACTTAAATACCATTTTACCGTGGGTTACAATGTCGTTGGACAGGAAATCGAGGTGTTTATACTGTACAAAATCGCTCTGGATGGTCTGTGTTGTCTTTGAAGTTTCATTTACCAGATCCTTAAAACCGATTATTTCCGTGCCGTTCATAGGGGATTCCTGCCCCAAAAGAAGGGAAATGTGACCAAGAAGGAGGATAGAAAACAGGATATTACGCATAGGCTTCAATTTCTAATAGTTGATCCACGGTAATCGAACGCATGTTGTTATTTTGTAAAAATAGCAATAACTGTTCCAATACTTCAACTGTTTTTGCGCTGGTATCGTGCAAAAGGATAATATCGCCCCGTTTTAAACGATGGGTAATGCGGTGCAAAATGGTCATTTTGGATCGGTTTGTGGTGTCCAGGGAACGGATGCTCCATCCTATCGTTTGTAGTCCCAATTGATCTACGGCACTGCCAATACTGGGATTGGTTACCCCAAAGGCGGGCCTGTACAATATGCTATCCAATCCGGTAAGCTGCTGTATGGTTTCCCTGGTCCTTTGCAGTTCCTCCACTACTTTTTCGGTAGAAAGGAATCCAAAAGTCTTGGAGTGGGAATAGGTATGGTTGCCAAGGGTATGTCCTTCGGCAATTATTTCCTTAACAATATCCGGATGTTGCGCTACTTGCTTACCGATACAAAAAAAAGTGGCCTTGGCATTGTAACGACTCAATAATTTTAAGACCTGGGGCGTGAAATCGGGGTGGGGGCCATCATCAAAAGTAATCGCTACCCAATCGTTCCTGGTGTTTTTATTATTATGAAGAGCCTCTAAATGGTAGTTCCAACGGATATGGAACGATCCGATTACCGTTAAGGTTGCCCAAAAGCCTATCAATATAGGATATACCCATCCCGAAATACCAAGGGAATAATCCATCAGCAGTGCCAGGACGATCAAGGTCGCGAAGACCCGGTTTACCTCGGAAAACCTTAACATCGGGAGAGTAGGGTAAAACTGTGGTTCTCGCCCCTGTACTGGTTGTACAGGAGAACCGTTCGGTAGGGCTTGGCCATTTTATTGTTAAGTACCGTAGCTTCAGGTATCCGTTGGGTCTTAAGGATTTTGGCACCCAACCAAAATCCAAAGGCGGAGGCGGTATTGAATTCCCCGCTAAGGTGCTTGTAAAATACGTGCCGACTTTCCTTAAAATCGGTTTGGGTCAATTCCCCGTAATAATGGTCATAAGCGATATCCCCATTATGGCCGGTAATCAGTACATCTATATCCGCTGTAGATAATCCGTTATCCATCAGGAATCGATCCAGTTGGTATCCAATACTTGATTTCGGGAGGGTGTTAAAGGTCCGCACATCCAAAACCTGGGCATAGGTGGAGGGTTGTATGGCATTGGAGAGTACAAAAAAATTGGCACCTTCCCCAACAATGGTCCCTTCTGTTTGGGAGTCCAGTAATCGGGAAGGGTTTATTTTTTCTGATTTTATATGTTTTATCAGCCTGTGTATGGCGGTGGTATGTTCGCCCGATTCGTCCACGCCGCCGATCAGGATGTTCTCCGCTTCCCCGGCCTGTAATTGCATTAGGGCGTCCAAGAGGGCCGACTCAAAAGAAATACTACTGTGCACATAGGTGAAATTATAACTTTTGCAATCGATTCCCAGAGCGATCTGTCCCGCTACCGTATTATGGGTAGATTGGATAAAGGAGGTGGGGGTGAGGAACTGCTCCCTATTGTCCAGGATGGCGGACACAAATTTCTCCGAATCCCGTACACAGCCCATCCCCGTTCCGGTAATGATAGCATCAATATGGTTAGGGGCCGCCTCCTGTATGGCGATCTGTGAGGCAACAACGCCCATTTTAATACCCTTGGCCATTCTTCGGGCTGCGGCGGGCGAGATAAAATCCTTGTAATTAGGTTCCAATGCCGGAAAGACATTGTCCTCATAAAAGCTAATTTCCTCTAAAAACGTATGGTTGTCGAAGGTTTTTTGAATCGATATGGATCCGCTTCCGTTAATATACACTTTTTTCATCTGTAGATATTCATTGCTTTTTAACGGTCATACCAGCCCGACTGCATCGTTCAGGCGGGCCTGCCCGACTGTATCGTTCAGGCGGGTGTACTTCGTATATCTTCATTTTGGCGGGCGACCACTATTCGTTCATGCTCATTTCATGGTGGATCGAAATACCCGCCTGGACGCTTAAAATTGCTTAATTGACCAATCTGACGGGTAAATATACTAATTCCCGATCAAGGCTGTTTTGAAAATATCAAGGTGGAGCAATTTCCCCCAAAACCCAACGAATTGGAAAGCACCGTGTTCAATTCCTTGTTTTTCAGGACTTTTTGTGGAATTAATGGGAATTCCTTCATAGGGGTCTTGAAATTAAGGTTCGGGAATAGGACCTTATTTTGTAGGGCCAGGATAGAAAATACCGCTTCAATGGCCCCTGCAGCGGCCAAGGTATGGCCGGTATAGGCTTTGGTGGAACTGAAATCGGGAACGCTGTCCCCAAATACCCGTATAATGGCCCGTCCTTCGGAGAGGTCATTATTGCCGGTCGCGGTACCATGGGCATTTATATAATCTATATCCTGGGGTGCCAGTCCGGCTACCTTTAGCGCCTTCTCCATGGATAGGGCGGCCCCGTCCCCGTTTTCCGAGGAAGCGGTCTGGTGGAAGGCATCGTTGGCATTGCCATAGCCCTTAACGTATCCCAAGACTTTTTTATCGCCATTTTTTACCAGCTCTTCCGCCTCCAATACCAGATACGCTGCCGCCTCGCCCAAATTAAGTCCTTTTCGGTTCTCATCAAAAGGCGTATTGCAGGTGTCGGATAGGATCATAAGGGTATTAAAGCCATTGATGGTAAATTTGGAGAGACAATCCGCTCCCCCAACGATCACCCGGTCCAATTTGCCCGTTTTGATCAATCTGGCCCCGAACATAATGGCATTGGCCGCGGAGGAACATGCCGTACTGATGGTGGTGACCAAACTTTCCTCTATCCCCAACATGGCGGCTATTTTTTGGGTAGAATCGCCAGCAGGGTGGCTCTCTACATATTTATGGTGCTCCCCTTTTTCCAGATATTCATAATAAAATTTTTCCGTCATGTCCATACCGCCCACGCTAGTAGCGGAGACAAGTCCCGTTCTAAAGGCCCTCACATCGGTAATCTTGGCATCCTCAAAGGCTTCCTTTGCGGCCAAGGCCCCCAAAAGTGCGGTGCGTGAGTAATTATTATCGGGGTCCAATCCCAACATCTTTTCGAGTTCCCTATTGGTAAAATCTATTTCACCTACCATTATAGTATCCCGATGGATCGTATCAATCTTGGAAACCCTGGAAATCCCGGACTTCCCCGCAACAAGCGAACGGTAATTCTCCGCAACATTGTTCCCAATGGCGGAAATGATACCCATTCCGGTAATGGCTACACCTTTGGACATATAACTAGTGTGATTTTTTAGGAACGGACTTTATTGATCTCCTTTTTCACCGTCTCGGGACTCGGAAAATTATCGATTTAAGGTTCCCAGGATTATTTGGTACGATGTTCGGAAATATAATTGGCCATTACTTCTATGGATTCGAATATTTTCTTGCCTTCCTTGGGATCGGTCAGTTTAATACCGTAGTCCTTGTCCAACATAACGATAAGTTCCAGGGCATCTATGGAGTCTAGCCCCAGTCCATCCCCAAAAAGTGGATCGGTATCCGCAATCTCCTCAATTGCAATATCCTCTAAATTCAGCTGAGTTATAATTTTCTCCTTCAATTCTTGTTTTAAATCGCTCATTTTGTCCTGTACAATTTTAATATTTCTTCTTTAGTATGTTCCGTTGTGCCCTCCGCGGATACCAGGTACACAAACGCTTCGTAATCTTCATGGTCATAATCTACCCATCCGCAAAGCACTTCCGTTGCCTTCCCCGTTTCTATCAAGCTATTGGCGTAATCGTATAGATAGTCCGCATTAAAGTGGCTAAAGATAAAAAAACTATTTTCAGAATAGAGCATATGTTTAATACTTATCTCTCCAAGTACAATATTGGGCAGGGTATAAACAAAAACAGCGGGACTTGGGAAAAAATTTTCTTTGTCCTGTATGGATTTTTGGTGTTTTCTGTCCGTGTCCAGGCTAGCGGCGTTATTTGAAAACACGAGGGCTATATTATGCTCCCGCCCCGGTTCCCTTATAGTATTTCCCAATAGTATATCTGCCGCCAAAAAACCGAGTTTGCTCAAGTTATCCATTTTAAAGAACTTGGGGTAGTCGGTCCCTATGTCTTTGTATGCCTTTTTTATAAAGGAAGGGAAATCGGTTTCCCTGCCGCTGTAGATCAACTCGTTGTTCCATATAATCCTGTTATGGACTATATGGATATGGGATTTTATTTTTAGTTGCGCTGCCTTCATGGATGAACTTTTCTAAAAACTGCCGCCGTATTACATCCCCCAAAGCCCGAGGCGGTCTTTAGGAAAAGGTTCAATTCTTTTGGGGTGTTTTCTGTAATTACCTGAAGGGGCCGGGACACCCCCAGCTCCTCAAACCCTAAGGAAGTGTATAGGGTATTGTGGTAGAGGGAATGCATTCCCACGATGGTCTCCAACAGACCGGATGCGCCCAAGGTATGCCCAAAATAACCTTTGAGGCTGTTAAGGGGCACCTTCCCTAATTGCAGTCGGTCCAGGGCAATGGCTTCCATTTCATCATTAAAAATAGTTGCGGTACCATGTGCGGAAATGTAATCGATCTCCTCTGCTCCGATCTCCGCCTCCTTAAAGGCGGATAAAATACTGCGGTACAGGCCCTCGCCCGTTCTGGAAGGCCCGGAAATATGGTTGGCATCGTTACAGGATCCCTCTCCCAATAGGGCCACAGCTTCCGGGACCAGATCGAGGGGATCTTGTGTTACCAGGACACTGGCGGCTGCCTCCCCAATATTGATACCCGACCGATGCTTGTCATATGGTTTACAGGGCTGGTCGCTCAACGCTTGGAAAGATTGGAAGCCCGAAAGTATAAATGGGGTCACGACATCCCCCCCGACAATAAAAACCTGATCGAAAGTACCCTGGGTTATAAATCTTTTTGCCACGGAAATTGCCAATATCCCCGAAACACAGGCATTGGAAAGCACGATCGGTTCGGTTTTAAATCCGAAGTACTCTTTAATAATATTCCCCAAGGTTGCCAAATAGGCCCTTTCCGGCGGTAGGGA
>DATGQM010000378.1:0-9877 GCA_035304205.1 Arenibacter sp.
CCTTTCTGAATCATTAGGGCGTATGCGGCATCGTACTCGTTGGGGATATCCCCTTCCAGGATGGCCTCTTTTATGGCTTCCTTGATCATCCCTATTTCCTTGGAAGGTTTGAGGTTAAAGATTGCCATGATCTCCTCGCCGCTAATGGGAGGTTGAAAATTCCGGAGATGGTCCCTGGCCTCGACCTCCTCTATTTTTTGACGGACAATCTTAAAATTGTTCTTGTATTTTTTTTGTTTTTTGGGATTTTTGGTGGTAATATCCGCTTCGCAGAGTACCATTAGGTCGTCTACATGCTCGCCGGCGTCAAAAATGAGTCGCCTTACCGCGGAATCCGTCACAAAGTCTTCGGAAAGCACAATGGGCCTAGAGCTCATAAGTACCATTTTCTGGACAAATTTCATTTTGTCGTTCAATGGCATGCGCAAGCGTTTAAACAATTTATAGACCATTTTAGAACCTACAAACTCGTGGGTATGAAAGGTCCATCCAATCTTCTTATCGAACTTTTTGGTAGGGGCCTTCCCTATATCGTGCAGCAATGCGGCCCAACGGAGCCAAATATTGTCCGTATTCCCGGCAATATTGTCCACCACTTCCAAGGTGTGCCAGAAGTTATCCTTATGGCGTTGTCCCTCGATTTCCTCTATACCCTCCAAAGCTTTTAGTTCTGGCATGATATAGGATAAAAGGCCTGTGCTATGGAGCAGTGAAAATCCGATCGAAGGTTTTTTGCTGGCCAATATCTTATGTAGCTCGTCTACGATTCGCTCATTGGAAATGATCTTTATCCGCTCACTGTTATCGGCAATAGCCGTCAGGGATTCGGGGTGAACGGTAAAATTCAGCTGTGTCGCAAAGCGTATGGCCCGCATCATTCTCAGGGGATCATCGGAATAGGTGATCTCCGGTTCCAAGGGGGTCCGGAGCAGTTGTCTTTTTAGATCTCCGGTGCCATCGAATGGATCCAGAAGATTTCCGTAATCGGTATCGTTAAGGGAAATGGCCAGGGCATTAATGGTGAAATCCCTACGTTTTTGATCGTCCTCCAAACTCCCGTCCTCCACTTTGGGCTTCCTGCTATCGCGTTGATAGCTTTCCTTTCTGGCACCTACAAATTCGATCTCGATCCCTTGGAACTTGATCATGGCGGTCCCAAAGTTCTTAAAGACACTGACTTCCGGGTTTCCCGGTAATTTCCGGGCTACTTTTTGGGCCAGTGCAATTCCATTGCCAATGGCAACGATATCTATATCCTGTGGGGTTTCCCTTTTTAAGAGATAATCCCTTACAAAGCCGCCTATGACATAAGCATCTATGGAGAGTTCCTTGGCTGCATTGGAAATAACAGGGAATATGGGGTTGTCTATAGCTTCTTCGTAGTTTTTCTTCGTCATTATTATGCTCTGATCACTTTAACCGTACCATCGTTCCCGAGTAGAATAATGGATGATGGGACGCTCTTTATTTTATCGCGCTCCAAATTTACTATATAGTCTACACCTTTTAAAATCCCTTCGGGAATTTCTTTGAAAATGGTAGGGGTGGGCGCACCTGCAATATTGGCCGAAGTAGATACAATGGGTTTTTTAAATTTTTTGATCAATTGTTGGCAAAACTTATCGGAGGCCACCCTGATCGCCAGGGTATTGTCCTGGGCTATCAGGTTTTTGGCCACTCCTTTGGGCGATTCATAGACTATGGTGGTGGGTTTGGTGGCCAGGTCCAAGATGTCATAGGCAAGATCGGGTACCTTGTCCACGAATTGCTCCAACATAAAATCGTTGGCCACAAGGCAGATCATGGACTTGGAACTGGCCCTTTGCTTGAGCGCATAGATTCTCGCTACCGCCGCTTCATTGGTGGCATCGCAACCTATGCCCCAAACGGTATCGGTAGGGTAGAGGATCAATCCGCCCTTCGCGAGGAATTCACAACATTGATCTATCTCGGTAAGCATATTTTGCATGATAGTTACTGTTTACTTCTTAATCGTTTCAGTTCCTTATATCGGGAATATACCCCCAAGGCGTTCAGATAGCATATAATGATCCCCTTCTTACCGTCCAGGATGCCCAGTCTAAAAATATAATGGTTCAAAAATTTATACAGGGGGCGGATTATAAAATGATACAAATTGGGGGCATAATCCTTGTCCAGTTCCTCCACGGCCTTCATTTTTCCATATTTTATCATTTTCCCTTTATAGTCCCCATAGTCCTTATAGGAATAATGGATCAACCTATTTTTTAGGATTTCAGATCTACCGTCCACTACCAGGGTTTCATGTACTATCCGGTCCTGGGTAAAATGTACCTTACTTTTTTTAAAGAGCCTATAGTTTTTATCCTTTTGCCATCCGCTAAACCGCAAAATTTTATTTTTGAACATAAATGTCCTGTAGAAAAAATAGGCATCCGCAGTGGGTCGGCCCGAGTTCACCGTGTGCATGATCTCGTTTCTTAAATTGTCAGGTACCCGTTCATCCGCATCCAGAAAAAGTACCCAATCATGGGTAGCCTGTTCCAGGGCAAAGGTCTTTTGATCGGTATAGTTGACAAAGGGCCGTAAGATCAAGGTCACGTTGGGGTGCTGTCGGATTTTTTCGATCGTCCCATCGGTGCTATGGGAATCTACCACTATGATCTCATCCGCAAATTTTAGATTTTCCAATACCGCATTGATATGGATATCCTCGTTGTAGGTGATCAGTACCGCCGATATCTTATTGAGTCTTTTCCCTTGAAACGGATTCTTTATGGGTCCGCCAAAGGTGAAATTAATTTTGAGCCTTCTCCACAAGGATAATTTTCTTTTTTCGGGAACCCCATGGGTTTCAATATGGTCCTTGGCGGCATCTACCATTCTTTGCGCCGATCTACCGTCCTGATAGGGATGGAACTGCATATTTATATAGGCCCTTTCGGGGGCAAAGGGATCGGATTCCAAGTTTTTCAAAACCTTCTGGTAAAGGTCGGTATACGAATTCGAATTGTCCCACAAAACATTTTCGGAAATGTTCCTGAACGAAATAACGGGTTTGTCCAATAGGATGAACTCATAGATAACCGAAGATGTGTCGCTGATCAGTATATCCGCCTGTAAGAGACATTTTACGATGTTCCTATCTTCCTTGAAAATTACATTTGGAATTTCATCGGCCAGTTTTTTATAGGCCGCTATCCATTTTTCGTGCATCAGGTCGTGAAACTTTATGTACACTACAGATCCGGTCCGTACCGCTAGGTCTTTTATTTCCTTCAACAGAAACGGTGCTGAGGTAAGGCTCGGGGAAAAAGTAGGTGCGTACAGTATGATCCTATCGGTCTTGAATTGTTCTAGGATCGCTTTTTTTTCAAAATCGTATTTATTTTTCTCACTGCTATATACGTCCAATTTGGGCCACCCGGTCTCTATGACCTCAAAATCTTTATGGATTTTTTTTAGTTCATTGAATTTTGCGGTGAAATAGGGGCCCTGCGTTAGGTAAAGATCAAAATAATGCCTTATTCTAAAATGCCCTTTTTTCTCGCCTGCCAATCCGTGGAAAATCTGCACCTTAAGTCCCCTGATGAAATAGGGCACTTCGTTTCCGGGCACAAAAATGACATCGCTCCCGTAAAGTTGTAGATCTAATATGCTTACCGTATAATTTTCTTCCTTAAAGGGGAAATCATTTAACAGTTTTTCAGAGATATACCAGAGATAGTGATGTTTTTGTTCCTGGAGGATCGTTCGGATAGGTGCTAAAATCCCATAGGCATAGGCATTCTGGCAAAAGAGGACAACCCTCATTTCTGGAACAGGTTGTTGGCATTTGCCAAGTCCTCCTTAAAATCGACTTCCATACAGTCAAATAGCGAAATATCCACGACGGATATTTTTAATCCGTCCTTTTCTATAGCTATCTCCAGACCGCGTTCAAAGTAGTCGTTGTCTGCGCATTCTTCCAATCTTTTTATAAATTGGTTTATATCCTTTTGGGCGATAAAATTAATGCCCACCGCCTCACCAAGTCCATTTTTGACCGTCTTGGACAAGTGGTGGATATAATTATCCTTCAGGGTATATTTTACCTCTTCCTCCGCTACCTTGCTCGTATTTACCGCGACAAAGGATTGATCCCTATCGATATAGGGCTTAAGGACCGATAATAATTTTTCATCAAAAACCACATCGCCGTTTAACCAAAGGACGGAATTCCCTTTATTTTTTTTCAATGCCCTTAATAAACTTTTAGAAGTATTGGTCTGGTCAAAAAAGGGGTTGTAAATAAAAGTGAGTTCCGGAAATTTTTCCATGATCAGTTCTTTTTTGAACCCGACGACAATACTAATATCCTCAATATGAAAGGCATTGAAAAGATTACCGACCTGCATTTCCATAATACTTTTTCCATTATTTAAGGTTGTTAGCGGTTTTGGAAAAGGATTTCCGAGTCTAGAACCTATACCTGCAGCAAGGATAACAATTTTCATTCGGTGTTTTATAATGGCTATACGGGTCGTGTAACCTGGGTTAAGGATTTAACCGGAACAATTTCTAGAAAGTGTCCGGTTATCGGTCCAAAGTTATATTTAATTCATTAATTAATAAAATTGTCGGCCATTTTCCATGGGGACTATCTCTAATGTTTCCAGTGGAAAAATGATGTTTATACGGCTACATCGTATTCGCGCAGCGCATTGTTCAAGGATGTCTTTTTGTCCGTACTTTCCTTACGGGTGCCTATGATGAGCGCACAGGGCACCTGATATTCGCCGGCCGGAAATTTTTTGGTATAACTTCCCGGTATTACCACCGATCTTGCAGGGACCAAACCTTTTCGTTCCACCGGTTCATCGCCCGTAACATCTATGATCTTTGTGGAGGCGGTGAGCACCACATTGGCCCCTAGTACCGCTTCCCGCTCTACCCGGACCCCTTCCACTACGATGCATCTAGATCCGATAAAGGCATTATCCTCAATAATTACCGGGGCGGCCTGAAGAGGTTCCAGTACCCCGCCAATACCTACCCCGCCACTGAGATGTACGTTTTTCCCGATCTGGGCACAGCTCCCTACGGTGGCCCATGTATCTACCATGGTCCCCTCATCTACATAAGCACCGATATTTACATAACTGGGCATTAGAATGGTCCCGGGGGATATATAGGCCCCGTGCCTGGCAACGGCATTGGGGACTACCCGTATTCCTTTTTCGGCATACCCCCTTTTCAAGGGCATTTTATCGTGATATTCAAAAATACCCGCTTCCAAGGTTTCCATTTTCTGGATGGGAAAGTAAAGTACAACAGCTTTTTTTACCCATTCATTAACTTGCCAACCGTCTTTTGCGGGTTCCGCGCAACGCAATTTTCCAAGGTCCAACAGGTCTATTACCTGACGGATGGCGACCTGGGTGGAATCCTCCTTCAGAAGTTGACGATTCTCCCAAGCATTCTCTATTTTTATTTGTAATTCTGCTATTACCATATATTTAAATTTATGCAAATATAAGGGCTACTTGCTAATTAACCTTTTGTTTTTGCACATGTAACAATTTATGGGTTATTTTTGCAAAAAAAAATAGCTTGGGAAGAATAATGGCCCTGGATTATGGGAAAGTAAGAACGGGAATCGCTATAACGGACGAACTGCAACTAATAGCTTCCGGTCTTACTACGATAAATACCAAGGAACTCCTGAACTTTCTGAGAGCGTATGTGCAACAGGAAAATGTAGTAAAATTTGTAGTGGGCGAACCCAAACAGATGAACAACCAGCCTTCCGAATCCGAGGAACTTATAAAACCCTTTTTAAGGACCTTGGAAGGGGTATTCCCCAAGATTCCCGTAGAACGGCAGGATGAACGCTTCACTTCTAAAATGGCCATGCAGACCATGATCGATAGTGGGATCGGGAAACAAAAGAGAAAAAACAAGGCCTTGATCGATGAAATAAGTGCGACCATCATCCTTCAAGCGTATTTAAATAGAAAATAGGAGCATGATATTACCTATAGTAGCATACGGAGATCCCGTATTAAGAAAAGTAGCAGAGGAGATAGACAAGGAATACCCAAAACTTGACGAATTGGTGGCCAATATGTGGGAGACCATGTACAATGCCAATGGAGTTGGACTTGCGGCTCCCCAAATCGGATTGGGCATACGGCTGTTTATTATTGATACTTCGGCCTTTGCCGATGATGAGGACCTGTCCGAGGAAGAGCAAAATGCACTGAAGGATTTTAAACGTGTTTTTATCAATGCCAGGATAGAGGAGGAAACGGGAAAGGAATGGATATTTAATGAGGGTTGCCTGAGCATTCCCGATGTAAGGGAAGATGTGGCGAGAATGGATACGCTTACCATTTCCTATTTGGATGGGGATTTCAAGGCCCGAAAGGAAACGTACGACGGACTTTTGGCCCGGGTTATCCAACACGAATACGATCATATAGAAGGAATCCTGTTTACCGATAAATTATCGGCCTTGAAGAAACGGCTGTTGAAGGGAAGACTGACGAATATTTCTAAAGGGAATATAAAGGTGGAGTATAGAATGAGCTATCCGCAACAAAAAAAAGCACGTTAAAACTGTTTCTTTTATAAACAAAAAGTGTAATATTTGCGCTTGAAATTTTAGATATCAGATGAGTTTGAATAAAATATTATCCATAGCCGGTAAACCTGGACTTTTTAAATTAGTGACCCAGACCCGATCTGGTTTTGTGGCGGAATCCTTGTTGGACGGTAAAAAAGTGACCGTTAGTTTTAAGAACAATGTAAGTGTTCTGTCCGAAATCGCAATTTATACCCTAGAGGAAGAAGTGCCCTTAAAGCAGGTGTTCGAAAAGATCAAGGAAAAGGAAGCGGGCGGAAAAACTGCCGTGAGCCATAAGGATGATAAAATTAAGTTGGAGGAATACCTTTTTGAAGTTTTGCCCAATTACGATGAGGACCGGGTATATGCCAGTGATATCAAAAAAATTATCCAATGGTACAATCTGTTGCATGAGCACGGCATTACGGAATATGCCGATGAGGAAGTATCTCCCGAGGAAAAAATATAATTCCCGAATTGGAATGGGATATATGCTTATAGCCACAGGGAACTCGGCACTAATCAAAATTTAATTCCGTCCGTGCTCCGCAAAGTCTCCCGACTTTGAGGTTATTATTTGCCGAACACCATATTTAGCCGTGATCTGTTTGAACCTTGAACTTTAAGACTGCACGCAGCATCCCCTCCGGTTTGCTCTTTCAGGCAAACCACCTCCCCTTGCTAAGGGGAGGAACTTGAATTCTGCATAGAATGATCTTTGGGAGCTGAAGCACCACAACTACTACTTTCATATTGCAATGTATATCCTTACCTTGTAACCATTTAACCTTATAACCTTATAACATATAACATTCAACCTTATAACTTTCAACCTTATAACATATAACATTCAACTTTATAACTTTCAACCTTATAACACATAACAATGAACCGCTTATTTAAAAAAAGTTCCATTATTGCAGTGCTGCTTATGCTTCCGTTCCTTATGGTAGGTCAGCAACGTACAGGAAATATTGTAGAATATTTTGGAAAGGAAAAAGTAGAGTCGATCCATGAGGGCAAAGTGGTGCACGTATTTAACAAAGGTTTGGCCCTGACCCTGCCCAGCCTGGGTTTCGATTCATCTACTTTCCCTCTAGACCCGGTCTTTGATAAATTTCTCATGGAGCCCACTGTGGAGGTCTCAAAGGGAGAGATTTTTGATATCGATTATTTGGGAAGGGAGATGAAATGGAACCCAATAGAAGTGGATAGTACCAATAGTTTTTCAGGTAGGGAATTGAGGTCCGGTTACGTTTATCTCAGCTATCGTTCCGGGACGGAGAAAATAGTATTGTTCGAAGCATCGGGTCATTCCTTGGTGGCCATTAACGGATTGCCCTATGAGGGAGACCATTATGATTTTGGTTGGAACATCATCCCCCTTAAATTAAAAAAAGGGAATAATATATTTGTTTTGAAGGTGGGGCGCTTTCCAAGGGTCAGGGCCAGATTGTTGGAACCCAAGGCCACTGTACAATTTACCACACGGGATACGACCGTTCCCGATCTCTTGATAGAGGAAGAAACAATGGAATACAAGGCTGCGATCAGGGTCGTAAATTCCTCCGAACGGTGGATAAGAAAATATACGATAAACGCTGAGGTGAACGGCAAGGAACTCACGTCCACAGTACCCGATATCCCCCCTTTAAGCGTATATAAAATACCGTTCTCCATTGCACCGACTGCCCTGGATACCACCGACCAAAAGGTAGATATGAACCTGGAATTAAGGGATAATAACGGTAAAATGGCCGCTAGCGAGACCTTACCACTAAATGTAAGATCGAAATATAAACATCATTCACGAACCTTTATCAGTGGAATGGACGGAAGCGTCCAATATTTTAGCGTGGCCCCCGATAAAAGCAAGAGCACGGATGGCTCGGCCCTTTTCCTTTCCGTACACGGGGCTTCGGTGGAAGCCGTTAACCAGGCGAATGCCTATAAACAAAAAGATTGGGGCAATTTGGTGGCCCCTACCAATAGGCGGCCATTTGGATTTGCATGGGAAGATTGGGGCCGCATGGATGCCATGGAGGTTTTGGCCGAGAGTAAAAAGCTCTTTAAGCCCGATGATAGTAAGATATACTTGACTGGACATTCCATGGGAGGTCACGGGACCTGGTATTTGGGAGCTACCTATCCCGATCATTTTGCGGCCATTGCTCCCTGTGCCGGTTACCCCGATCTATTATTGTACAGGGGGGGCAGGTCCGAAAGAATTTCACAACTTGGCCCGGAAGAGCGGGAGCGATACGGAATCACCCCCAAAATGTTCGAACGCATGACCTTGGAGCATGTGGCCTCCCCGGTCGAGAAAATCATTGATAGGGCGGGCACCCCTAGCAGAACGCTAGAACTGATCCGTAATTACCTGCACCATGGCGTCTATATTCTTCATGGTGAAAAGGATAATGTGGTCCCAACTTATATAGCCCGTGACATGAGGGAGCGACTAGGGAAATTCCATCCGGATTTTACCTATTATGAATATCCCGGGGGTACCCATTGGTACGGCGATCACAGTGTGGATTGGGATCCCATATTCAATTTATTCAAGCAACGGACGATCCCGAAAGTAAACGATATAGAAAAACTGGAGTTCAGTACGGGTTCCCCCGGAGTATCCTCTGGATCCCATTTCGTGGCGATCCATCAGCAGTCGGTCCCCTTTGCGATAAGTTCTTTTAATTTCTCTAAGGAACCTGGATTTAAAATAGATACCGAAAATGTGGCTTTGTTGGAAATCGATTTTTCACAATTATCGGAGGAGATAGGGAGTATAGTATTGAACGGCCAGGAAATGGACATCCCTTTAAGGGAAAAATTATTTTTTGCGGAATTGGAAGGGAATTGGAAAATAGTTTCCGGACCTTCCTTAAAAGAAAAAGGTCCCCATAGGAACGGGGGCTTTAAGGATGCTTTTAGGAACGATGTAGTATTTGTCTATGCCACAAAAGGCTCAGCAATGGAAAATGAATGGTATTATAACAAGGCGAGGTTCGATGCGGATACGTTTTGGTACAAGGCCAATGGAAATATAGAATTGATCCCGGACACGGAGTTCTCCCCGGGGAATTTTCCGGATCGGAATGTGGTGCTCTATGGCAACAAGGACAATAATGCGGCCTGGGACAAATTATTAAAGACCAGTCCGGTACAAGTACGCAATAACAAGTTGACTTTTGGAGATCGAAGTCTGGATGGGGACCATTGGGGGCTTTACTTTATTGTACCCAGGACGGATAGCGATACGGCGAGCATTGGGGTGGTAACGGCAAC
>DATGQM010000379.1:0-11987 GCA_035304205.1 Arenibacter sp.
AGGGAAGTGTTCAATTGCGGAAAAGATCGGTCCTTAAAATACCTTTTCCTGGCCAAATGGACCATTTCATGGATCTGTTGCGCCAATTTTCCCTCGCCACGGTTTCGGATGCCAAAGCGACTATCGTTCAGGGAACCCCCATGGCATTCCTTTATCTGGTTCAAGACCTTTTCCGCCTTATCGGGCAAGGTCTTTTTTATCCAATCCTCAAATATACCTCCTATGGCACCGTTTAAACGAACCACGGTGAAACCAAAGGACAGGGCCCCGTTGTCCGAAACCGCTTTGGCAAGGTTTAGTATTTCGTGACTGTTTATTCCGGGGATGATGGGAGCCAGCATGGCATTTACGGGAATATTGTGCTCGGACAGGATACGGATGGTCTCCAAGCGTTTTTTTATAGTAGTCGTTCGGGGTTCCAAAATCCGTCTTGTTTCCTCCGACAAAGAGGTTACCGACACATTTACCGCGATCAGATCGTCCTTGGCCAATTGGGTCAACAGATCCAGATCTCTTAATACCAAAGCGTTTTTTGTGATTATACCTACCGGATGCCTATATTTTAAAAAAACTCCCAAACATGCCCTGGTAATTTCAAACTGCCGCTCGGCCGGTTGGTAGCAATCCGTGTTCCCCGAAAGAACAATGGTGGCCGCCTTCCAATTTTTACCTTTCAGTTTTGCCTCCAATAAACGGGGAGCATCCTTTTTTACCAAGATCTTCCGCTCAAAATCGAGTCCTGCACTATACCCCCAATATTCATGGGAATTACGGGCATAGCAATAAACACACCCATGTTCACACCCTTGGTAAGGGTTCATGGAAAAGCCCATCCGCACATCCGGGCTATCTACCTTGTTTATGATCGTTTTCGGAAATATGGGAAGGTACTGGGTCTTATTACGGTCGACTTCCTCTCCTTCCAAGCGGCAGAATTCCAAAAAATCTTCCCTTAATTCGCTAGAAAATTCGGAAAAACGGTTATCCGTATTACGTTGGGCCCCGCGGCCTTTAATATAATCTTCTGAGATCATTATTTGGATTTATTCCAAATTTATGGAATAAATCCAAATAATGACCGCTCTTATATGTTAATTAATTAGGGTACGATGTGCGAAGCGCTATGGGATTTGCGTTCCGACCTGAATTTTCACCAACTGCTTTTTGGAACCTCTCTTGGCATAGTACAGCATACTATGATCAGTCCGATCGATCAGCGGCATGGCCACCATAAGCGGAAGACGTGCCTCGTGATCATCGATAACTTTTTCATAGCTGATTTTTCCATCCTTGTCCAACATGATCATAAACACATTTCTATTGCGACTCAATCCCTGCCTAAAAAAGAGTCGATCCCCGCTTAACAATTGTGGGTTCTCCGCCGCGGTACTTATTAGGTAGTAGGTATTGTCCCCTTCGGCAATGGAACTATAGGAAGCATATGCCCCGTCCCCTTGGGTAACTTCTGCCTTATTGATATTCCTGGCCCAGACCATATCCCCGTCAACGCTGAGTTTGGCGCTCACAATATCGTTATGATGATACCTACTGATCTTTACCCGTGAACCAGTGGGATCTGCCTGCATACTAGAGGTAACAAAATATTCCTCGGCATTAAATAGAATGGCATTATCCGGAGTTATGCCCAAGTCCTTGAAGACTAGGTTCTTTATCACATTGTCCTCTTCCCTCCCAAATTTATCATCCATAAATTGTTTGGAAAAAGGGTTATATTTTTTTGTATTGATTGCCAAGGTAGTCGGATCCATATCAAAATAGGCAATACCGTTATACCTATTGTCCTGACGATCCGCGTAAAACCCGACACAGATCAGCTTGTCCTTGGCAATAATAGGTTTTAAGGATTCGGAGAATTTCCCTATATCGTCAAAGGTCTGAACAATAGCATTGTCCTTGGAAACTTTAAGGAGTTCGTACTGAAATTTGCGTTCCGTTGCAGCAAAGCGCTTCTTTTTATAGAAAGCCTTCCCCACTAGATAGACCTCCTCCAAATTCTTGGAAGTGACCATGTTCTCGAAGGCATAGTTTTTTTCCTCCAACTGTCCGGAAAAATCATATTCCATCAATTTGTTCAAGGAGCTATTGAAAAAATAGATGAAATGTTTTTCATCTTTCCCCTTTTTATAATGCGTACTGATCACAAAGGCGGATTCATCCTCGTTGGAAAAGGCGGTAGTGGTAAAACCCTTGGAGAAATTCCTGTTGTAATAATTATGGTCCATGGGTTCGCTTACCTGAAAGGAAGGTATGGAAAGAATATTCTGGGCGGTAAAATTAAATTCTGTAATCGGACTGCGATGTACTACGTAATCATAGGATTCCTTGGCCAGGTCGTATTGCAGCACCAAGAGGTTCAATTGTCCGTTTTTAACAAAGGCACTTACAAAATCACAGCCTTTTAACTTATAGTTAAACTCCGAGATCAATTCCAGATCTTTATTGTAACGTTCTATGTAATATCCCCTCGGTCTAAGGACAATACCGGTATAATAGGCCCTTACGAGAATAGATCCCCCCATGCCATCATCGGATATATCCAAAAGATTGGAGAACTTATACCTGTCATCATACCTTTCCCCAAAATTGTAGGTAACCGGCATTTCCTGGGCAATGGACCAGCCAAAGCACAAACAAGACAAGAGGGATACTAAATAATTGCATCGATGCATACACCATATTTATTTGGATAGCGCTATGCGCCGGGGAAATTTGCTTTTCTCTTTTCCAGGAAGGCAGTTGTACCTTCCTTAAAGTCGGAAGTGCCAAAGCATTTCCCAAAAGCATCTATCTCGGCCTCATATCCGTTTTCACTATTGATAAAACCAGCATTTATCGCTTTTATTGCATAGCCAATGGCCTTAGGTGAGTTTTCGGATATTTTGCCGGCCAATTTTAAGCATAGATCCATTAGATGCTCCTGTTCCACAACATGGTTCACCAAACCAAATTCCAGGGCCTTTGCGGCGTCGATCATCCCTGCGGTCAGGATCATTTCCATGGCCCTGCCCTTGCCAATGAGCTGTGGCAAACGCTGGGTGCCCCCATAACCGGGAATAACGCCTAAAGAGACCTCGGGGAGTCCCATTCTAGCGTTATGGCTGGCGACCCTAAAATGGCAGGCCATGGCCAGCTCCAGGCCACCTCCCAATGCAAATCCGTTAATCGCGGCGATTACCGGGGTACCCATATTCTCTATTAGGGTGAACAAAAGTTTTTGTCCACTTGATGCCAGTTTGCCCCCTTCCCGTGATGAAAAATGGGCAAACTCCGCAATATCCGCCCCGGCGACGAAAGCCTTGTCCCCGCTCCCTGTCAGAATAATCACTTTGGCGTCCTTATCCTTTTCCAATGCTGCCAATACATCATGTAGATCTTTGATGGTAGCTTTATTAAGTGCATTTAATTTGGAAGGTCTGTTGATAGTGATAACAGCTATATTATCCTTTGTATCGACCAAAACATTTTGAAATTTCATATCCTAATTTATTTTAAAAAAAGTTGATCCGCATTTGGATCGAACACCATATTACAAACTTAAACTAAACTTTATCCGGAAGATGCAGAAATTTTATCGTGCATTTACCTGCTACCTGGCCCAGACCCCGTTTACCCCTATTTACTGGACAGGAAATTTAACCGTAAACACGGTACCTTTATTTAATTGGGACTCAAAATGGATACTCCCCTTATAGGTTTCCACAATATTTTTCACCATCCCCAATCCCAGTCCCATTCCGCTGGACTTGGTGGTGAATTTAGGTTCAAAGATCCTATCCCCTACCTCTTTCCGGATTCCGATCCCATTATCTGCGACCGTTATGGACACACCTTCCCCTTCCCTAAAAACAGTGACATGGACCTGCGGTTCTGCAACACCGCTCACGGCCTGAGTGGCGTTTTTAACGAGGTTGGTGACCACACGTATCAATTGCGTACGATCCAAAATGGCAATTATTTCCTGTTCCCCGGCAGAAAACCGGATATAATTTTCATTAAAAATATCCACTACCAATTTTACGACCTTTACCACGTTCAGGGTTTCATTTTGCTGGGCGGGCATATTGGCAAAATTAGAAAATGCGGAAGCTATATTGCTAAGGGTATCCACCTGCTGGATAAGTGTCCTGGAAAATTCGGAAACCTTTTCTATAATATCCGGATCTTCGGGATCGAACTTCCTTTCAAAATTTTGAATACTGAGCCGCATAGGGGTCAAGGGGTTCTTAATTTCATGGGCCACTTGTTTGGCCATTTCCCGCCAGGCCTGCTCCCGTTCCCCTTTGGCCAATTTGGCGGCACTGATCTCCAGCTCATCGATCATTTCATTATAGGAAGTTATTAATTTCCCTATTTCCCCACCAGGGTTATTAATAACGATCTTTTCGTTTCGTTTGTTCAGATCGGTCTGGTTCAATCTGTCCGAAATAGTCTGCAACGACCCGGTAATGATCTTGGAGATAAAATAGGCCAGGGCAATGGCTATAATCAATAATAAAAAATACACCCCGGAAAGCCTTATGAGAATTTCCTTCAATTCCTTGTCGTTAAAGGAATTATCCTCAAAATAAGGCAGGTTCAATATGCCGATCGGTTTAAATTTATTATCGTTAATAAATGTATAGGAAGCTTGGTATTTATAGCCTGCGGCAGTTTTTTGTTCCACATAGCGTTTGGAGGGGTCTGACGCCAGCCTGTTAAGTACCTCTGGATCCAAGCACAGGGAAACCGAATCTATTTCAAACTTGGGCCTCGAACTTTTAATGAGCTGTCCTTCCAGATCATAAATATTAAAATTGATGTTCTGTATAACGGCGATCTCATAGATTTCATCCCTAAAAATATAGCCTAAATTCTCCGTAGTTACCGGGTAGGTCGTTTTTTGCAAGGTAAGATCGATACTCTGTTTAACTTGTTCCTCCTTACGTTCCATACGTTCCGTATGGTAATCCTTATTCTGTTCACTATATTGATAAATGGTGACCGAGGCGATCAGAATAAATGCCATTACCACCAAAAATATCATGGAAATCAAAATTCGGAATCGCAAGGAAGTGGTTGTCAGCACCGGAAAACTATTTTTATAGGACTTAAAGATAACAATTATCAGGCCACAATAAAGCCATCATATAAGGGTATCAAGGACTAGGCTTCGGGGTTTCTTTCCCGGATACGTTTATAAAGCCGAATCCCCAACATAAGCAGCAGCCCCAAACCGATAAGGCCCACCACGCCAAAAATCCAGCTAAAGGTACCCTTTAGTATAACCAGGAAGACAATGGAAAAGAGGATCAGGGTAGCCCCTTCGTTCCAAATCCGCATATAATTGGAAGTGTATTTTATTTCATTGCGCTGCAATTGCTTAAGGATTTGATGATTTTTTAGATGATAGGCAATAAGCAGGCCTACAAACACCAATTTTATATGCATCCATGGCTGCTCCAACCATGTGGGATATAGGAACAGTAACCAGATCGCAAAAAAGATGGCCAAAATCGCCGAGGGCCAGGTAATAATATACCACAAACGTTTGCTCATCAGTTTTAATTGATCGGCAAGGATTTCTCTTTCGGGGGATGGTTTTTTATCGGCCTCTATATGATAAATGAACAACCGTGGGATATAGAACAGCCCTGCAAACCAGGTAACCACAAAAATAAGGTGCAGGGATTTGATATAGTTGTAATAGTCGGTCATTGGAAAACGCAATTGTCCTGTAAAGATAATAGGTGGGGAGTTGAAAAACTAATGTTATTTAAGGGTCCGATCCACGATTAGTTCCCTTTTACCAAAATACGATAATAAAGATCTGAAGGGTTTAAATTATAGAATGATCCCTATTAAATACTCCGATTATCCAATGGATCCACCACCAAATTTACTCTTATTTCCCTTCGTAAAAAATAACCGGTAACCAAGGTGGCCAAAAGATCGGCAATGGGGAAAGAGATCCAAACTCCCAGTTCCCCTAAATAATTGGGCAAAATAAGAATGAGCGGTATAAAAAAGAAACCCTGCCTTGTAAGGGTAAGCAACAATGCAGGGACAGCCTTGCCTATGGCCTGGAAGTAAGCTGCTCCGATCAATTGCAGGGCAATAATCGGTGTCGCCGCAAACACCCATCTCATGGCGGAAGGGGTATGCTCCAGCACAAAGGCGTTCATGGCCATTTCCTGAACGGAGAGATCGGGACTATTGCTCAGGAAGAGGCCCGCTATTTCCGCTGGGAAAATCATCAATCCTATAAAAACTATGCTGGCAAGGACAGCGGCATATTTAATTGCAGTGCGGATCGATTCCCGTACCCTTTGGTATCTTCTTGCCCCATAATTAAACCCGGCTATGGGCAAAAACCCTTGGGTAACCCCAAAGACCGGGAAGAGCGCAAACATCAACATCCGTCCTATAATGGCATAGACGGCCACCATGGCCTCCCCGCCCAAGTTGAACAGGATATTGTTCATTAACAGATAAATCAAGCTAATCACTGCCTGTCTGGCCAAGGTTACCGTGCCCAAAGCTCCTATTTCCCTTAAAATAGGACGATCCAACCCCAAATGGGCCCAATTTATCTTGAGTTCGGAATGTCGGGACAGGAAGAAATACAGGATATATGCAAAAGACAGAAGATAACCTATCGTGGTAGCCCAAGCCGCGCCCTCCATTCCCCATCCAAAGATATTGATGAAAAGATAATCCATCACCAAATTCCCTACGGAAGGGATAATCATGGCGGTCATAGCAAATTTTGGTTTTCCCTCGGCCCGGATAACCGTGTTTCCCATCATACAGAGTGCTAGGAACGGCACCCCGTACAGGACAATGGTATAATACGTTTTGGCCGGTTCAAAAATATCACCTTTCCCGCCAAAAGCAGGAATAAGACTATCGGTATAATAGAGACCGAACCCCACCATGACGGAGGTAAGCAACAGGGTCATGGCAATCTGGTTCCCAAAGGTCTTTAGGGCCTTCCGTGTGTTATTGGCACCCAAGGCACGTGAAATAATACTGGAACCCCCGATTCCGATGGCCATGCCCAAGGCACCGATAAAGAAAGAAACGGGCAGCACCACATTTATAGCGGCAATAGCGATAGATCCTATCCAATTGCCTACAAATATCGAATCTACAAGGACGTTAAGCGACATGACCAAAATACCTATAGAGGCCGGTACCGCTTGCCTTATAAGCAATTTACCTATAGGTTCGCTCCCTAACTGTTCTGCCGAGATCCTTGTCATTGGACCGGAAGTGTCCCTTTAAGGTGCCAGTTGTGGATCCAGTCTACCATAAGTTCTACCCATTCCCCCTTATCGTTAAGGCAAGGAATATATTTATAATCCTCGCCCCCCGCAGATTTAAACTGATGTTCGCCCTCCATGGCAATCTCCTCCAAGGTTTCCAGACAATCCGCTACAAAGGCCGGGGTTATAACCGCTAAGCGTTTAATACCTTCTTTCCCCAGGCGTTCAAATTCGAAATCCGTATAGGGCTTTAGCCAGGGGTCTTTGAGCAATCTGGACTGAAAGGAAAGACTTACCTTATCATTGGAAAGATTTAAATACCGCTTTATTTTTTCGGTCATTTCAAAACACTGGTGACGGTAACAGGTGTTATGCGCTACCGAATTGGTACTACAGCATTGATCGTCCAGCTTACAATGGAACCTTGTGGGGTCCGACTTCCTGATATGCCTTTCCGGGATGCCGTGATAGGAAAACAGGATATGATCGTAATCAAAATCCTTTAGGCCTTCGGATATACTGTCCGATAGCACTTTTATATAATCTGGATTATTATAAAATGCCGGCAAGGTAGTCAGTTTCATTTGGGGAAAATGTTCCTCCTTTTCTTCCATGGCCTTTACCACCACGGTTTCAAAGGAAGACATGGCATAATGCGGGTAAAGCGGTACCAGCAATACCTCCGTAACACCCTGCCCGTGCAATTCCCGCAGGCCATCCCTAATGCTCCTACTGCCGTAACGCATCCCCAGGGCTACCGGTATTTTGGATAGCTTTTTTACTTTTTCGGTAAACCGTTCCGAAATGACAATAAGGGGCGATCCCTCCTCCCACCATATTTTTTTATAGGCCTCGGCCGACTTCTTGGGCCTAGTCCTCAAAATAATCCCGCGCACTAAGATATTCCGTAACCATAAAGGCTCGTCTATTACCCTTTCATCCATTAAAAATTCATCCAGGTACGGCTTTACATCTTTTGGGGTGGGACTATCGGGCGATCCCAGGTTGACCAACAAAACTCCTTTCATGAATAACTGCTATTGATTTCTTGCTTCCTGCAAAAATAACATTTGTAAAGGAACTAAAATTTAAAACAGGCCAATAGTTGTTTATAAGGGAATAAAGAAAGTCGATTCCTATCCTAAATCGCCATATATAAAAATTGAATCCAAGCGGACCCCGGCCAATCACCACAAGGAACTAAAAACCTAATTTAACCCTCAGAAATCGGTTTAACGGTATATAAAACAAAATAAAACGTTAATTCTTCCCCATGCTCTTTATTCCTACGGATTTTTGAAGCATTTTTAGGGAAACTTTCGAATTTTTATGCGGCTTTGCTTTGGCCTTACAATCCTTCTTCTTACGACCGGACTCTTTGCCCAGGAAAAAAACAGTTTGTTATGGGAAATTACCGGCAACGACCTACAGGAAGCCTCGTACCTATACGGCACTATGCACGTCAGCCGTAAAATCGCCTTTAGATTGGACGATGTCTTTTATGATGCCCTGTACAGAAGTGACCTCATAGCGCTGGAATCGGATCCGGGCACTTGGCTGGAAGACCGGGATAAAATTAAAAATACCACCTTGGGCTATGGTATTGGATTCATGACAAAGGGATTTTACCGATACCCCTTTATCGTCAACAATCCTACCAAGGAAGTACTCGCCTCCTATCTTTCCTTCGATGATCGGCTCGTAAACAGCCTGTTGTACCGCACTAACGAAAATTTACAAAACTTTGAGGAAGACACCTATTTGGATATGTTTATCTACCAGGCCGCAAAAAAATTCGCCAAACCGGTAGTGGCATTGGAGGACCTGGAAGAATCCAGTGCCTTGGTGGGCAGGGCCAATAGAAATGCCATGAAACCCAAACCGGATGAATGGCTCCAAAAAAAAATGCAGATGCAGGATGTTATGACCCTCTTGGAAGATGCCTATCGGGAGCGCAACATCGATTTGATCGATTCCTTGGATCAAGCCATATATACCGAGTATTATCTTAACAATATGCTCTATATCCGGAACCGGAACATGGTGGGCAAACTAGATTCCCTCATACATACGGCCAAGGTATTCGCCGGCATTGGGGCGGCCCACTTACCTGGCAGGAACGGGGTAATACAGCTTTTGCGGGATAAGGGATATACGGTCAGCCCTTTGAGTTCCATGGCTACCAAGCGAGGAACTGCTTTAAAGGATACGATCGAGAACCAGATAAGTATGGGCAGACTGGAGACCCGGAGACCGGAGGACGGCCTATTCAGTATGTTATTGCCCCATGATCTCTATCCCATAGCCGAATATACCAATACTACCTATATCTCCCCCGATCTGGTCAATGGGAGTTATGTAATGATAAATAGGATCCCCACCTTTTCCCATCTAAAAAAAGATGAAATCTACGACTTGGACAAAATAGACCAATTGTTATTCGAGAACATTCCAGGCAAAATAATGGAAAAGGACCGAATCAAAAATGGGCCATATGAGGGCCTGGATATCAAAAATCAACTTAAGAACGGGGATTATCAGCGCTACCATATTTATATTACGCCCCTCGAGATCCTGATCTTTAAGATGGGCGGACAGGGTGAATATGTGATACAACATTCGGATACCTTATTCAACAGCATCAATTTTGAACAGTTAAATAAAAATCGTCCGGTATCTATTTCAAGATTCCAGAATTTCGAGATAGAAATGCCCGCTACCTATCATTTTAGTAATCAGCAACGAAAGGGCAACCGACTGATGGAAGGGATCGACACCCTTACTTCCAATTATTACTTCCTTAAAAAAGCGACCTTGCATGATTTTAATTATATCGAACAGGATACTTTTGAACTAAAACAAATACAGTCGCGCTTCTATGAGGACATGGGCATTACTCCCGAATATGGTGGATTTAAGGATTTGAGCCTAACCTCTTCCGCTAAATACGGCATCGGGGACAAAGAAAGATTATACCTAAAGACCATGATTTGGCAAAACGACTATTACCTGTTGGGGGCATTGACCCAAGATAGTACGGCGGCCGATCGTTATTTCAGTTCAGTTAGGATAGGTAAACAAGATTATACCAATAGGTTTGAGAAAATCAGGGACACCGCTTTGTTTTTTACGACAATAAGTCCAGTAGCCCCCCCGAAGTTTGTGGAAAATAGCAACAATTATTACGAACGGGGCAAAAAACCAAAACCGTATAGTGCCTATACCAAGCAAACGATTTATCAGACCAACAATAACGAGACCATATTGGTGAACGTGAACAAGTCGCACGACTTTCTCATGTTCCCCCATATAGATTCCGTTTGGAGCTTAAGGAAAAAGCTGTACCGCCAGAAACAATTTAATATCATCAGGGAACATAGTCCGGCTTACAATGGCCAGTACCACGAATTAAACCTGACCCTTACCGATACGGCCAGTACCCGCGGTATTTTAATAAAAAATATTGCCAAGGGAGGCCTCCTGTATGAACTTAAGGCCGTAATAGATACCAGTAAGGCTCCCAGTAAATTCATCCAGGACTTCTATACTAATTTTACCCCCATGGACACCTTGATCGGATCTCCCCTGTTAGAGGATAAGACCCCGAATTTTTTTAGGGCCCTCAGGGAAAATGATAGCATTATACATGATGGGTATCCCTTTATCCAATTTCTTAAAAAAGATGCCGATTCCCTAAAATATTATATTTCCGAGTTTGAATATCGAAACTCCCAAAAATACCTTCAGGCCCATCTTATACAAAAATTGGCACAACTGGAGGGGGATGATGCCACGGATTTTTTTGAAGCCTACTACGCCAGGTCCTATAACAATTCCAACGCCCAGACCAAAATCTTACAGGCCATTGCCAGAAAACAGGACCATAACTCCGTTGAGCTTCTGCTCAGGCTGATGTCAAAAGATTTGCCCCTGGTCTCCAATCGGTCCGAGATCCAACAAATTTTTCAGCCCTTTATGGATAGTCTGCTCCTCGCACAAAAATTATACCCCGAGATTTTGGATTACAGCACTATAGAAGAATACAAATCGCCCATATTCTCGTTATTGGCAAAACTTATAAACAAGGGCAGGATAAAACCAAAAACCTACAAAAAATTCCAAAATCAAATCCTGAACGACGCCAAGGTACAGCTAAAAAGACTTTTAGGACAGGCGATGGACCAAATGACGGAGAACAGAGCGTTGGTCCCGGGGGACAATAATTATACTATTTTGGAAGATTATGCCATATTACTATATCCTTTTATAAAGGAAAGCGAAGTGGCCGCATTCTTCAATCGCCTATCCTTGGTAAAAAACCCCAATATCCGCACCGCTTATATCGCCCTCTTGGCAAAAAAAGATCAAGATTTACTTAAGGACCCTCAAAAAATACCGAACGGTTCGTTATTGGAGCTGGCCGAGGACCCCAAAACGCGATTGATATTGTTCCAAAAATTAAAGGGAATAGGAAAACTGAACCTCTTTCCCGAACAGTTTTACGAGCAACGGGCCATTGCGGAATCTTTTCTGTATACCACACTTAAATTAAACCCTGAGCAACATTCGGTCGAATTTATCAAGGACCAAAAATTAGATTCTTCCTATAAGTACCACCATGCCTATTTCTTTAAAGTAAAAGATAATGATGGATACCGTAACCATATAAAAATCTATATGTTGGCCTTTAATACCAACGAAATAATGCCAACGCCCCATTAT
>DATGQM010000380.1:0-3445 GCA_035304205.1 Arenibacter sp.
GAACCACATACACCCGTTTTCCTCAAAAACCTCATCGAGTGCGATCCAGCAGCTTGCCGATCTTTTATCGGGCATATCGATCCAATACGCGGCATCCTGGTGCCAGGGGGTCGGGGTATCGGTATAGGGTGCCTTGTTGATCATCATATCAAAATCGAGTTCCATGTCCTCGCCCAATAGATCCTTTGCCCATTGCAGGGCAATTTTATAGGCCATGTTTGCGAGTAGGTCCGGATTTACGCTAGTGGGTCTCATGATCTGGGTAATACGCTCTACTTTTTTGTCGTTTGCACCATCGGCACCGGCAAGATCGCTACGCAGATGGGCGGTGTTTTCCTTATCCTGGAGCAATTCATCGTATATGGTCCGTAAGGTATCTACTTCTTTTGATGAAAGTAAAGCCTCTATTTTAATGTATCCGTTTTTATTGAAGTTTATCAGTTTAGTTTCCATGGGTTATATAATGAGTTCCAAATATTTAATTAAAAAATGCAAAAGTCTATTAAGTTTGTACTATATTACTTTTTTATACATTTTATTATGGAAACGGGAACACCGGAAAGAAAAGTATTTGATCTTCAGGGCTTTGGGATAAAAAGAGGCCTGTCCTTTGGCCATTACCGTTACAAGGAGGTGAAGCCCGGTCTGGAAAGCCATCATCATGAAGGGGCCTTGGAAATATGCTTTTGTATGAAGGGACAACAGCATTATAAGGTAGGGGGGCGGTTATACGAACTTAACGGTAATGATATTTTTGTGGTACCTCCGGATACGATGCACAGTACGGGCGAATTTCCGGAGGATAAGGGGGAGCTGTTCTGGATTCAGGTACTTCTGGATAATACCAACGGAAAACTTTGCAATATGCCCAAAAAACAATCCGAATTTTTGCTCGATGCCCTAGTGGAAAAATCCGAATTTATATTTAAGGGAGCGTTCCAATTAAAATTTATCCTGGAAAAGTTGGTAGGGCACATGGAAAATCCTGGTTCTATGCTTTCAAAGATCATGATCGATCAATTGATTACGCAGTTGTTGTTGGAGACCGTGATCCTTTCCAAAAAGCCCCAACATACTACGCAATCCATAAAGTTGAACACTATAGATTCCTATATTTCCCAAAACTTGCACCGCATCATATATGTGGATGAACTGGCGAATTTGGTAGCCATGTCCACCGGTTATTTCAAGGCCTGGTTTAAGGCGAAATCCGGTATGCCTCCCAAGGAATATGTGAACCGCTTAAAAGTTGAACAGGCCAAAATAGAACTATTGAACAATAAGACCGTTACAAAGGTCGCCTTTGATCTTGGATTTGGTTCCTCCCAATATTTTGCCACCACTTTTAAAAAATTTACCGGCTATACGCCAAGGTCGTATGTTTATTCCCAAAAGCAATAGCGCAGGACGCTGAGCGCTCAGCGCCCTGCGCTGTAAGCCTTATTCTTTAACAAACCTGTATATTTCCCCGTCTTTTAATTGGACGGTTCTTTCCAAATCGCCATATTTTACCGTTACCTCCTTTCCTTTTGGTGAACTTAATTCCGCATATAGCAATTGCCCGTTCGCCCATTCCATGTTTATGGTTATATTTCCCCTCGCCTTTAAGCCGGTAATCTTTCCGGTCGCCCATTCCTTGGGCAGGGCCGGTAATAGTTCAATGACACCGGCGTGACTCTGCAATAGCATTTCCGCCATTCCAGCTGTAGCCCCCATATTGCCATCCAATTGAAAAGGCGGGTGAGTAGATAAAAGATTGGCATAGACCCCGCCGCCGTCCATCATGTTTACCGCGTCATCGGAGGTAACCTGCATGGCCCTCCTTAACAATTTATAGGCCCGGTCCCCGTCTAGCAAACGGGCCCAAAAATTGATCTTCCATCCTATTGACCATCCTGTACCATCATCTCCCCTGGCGTTCAAGGAAACCCTTGCCGCATCGATCAGGTCCGGGGTATGTACCGTATTCACTTGGTTCCCGGGATATAGTGCGTATAAATGGGATACATGGCGGTGTTTATTATCGGGGTCATCAACATCTTCCTTCCATTCCTGTAGTTGCCCCCATTTTCCGATTTTTAAGGGCAATAGTTTTTCTTTGGCCGAGATCAATCTTGTTTTAAATGTCTTGTCGATGCCCAGGGCCTCGCTAGCCATTATGCAATTGTTAAAGATGTCCCAGGCAATTTCTATGTCCATATAGGCACCGGTCGAAATGCCGCCATGTTCCGGGGAATAGGAGGGAGAGGACACTAAATGTCCCTCCTTGTCCTTGGTCAGGTAATCCAACCAAAAAAGGGCGGCCTCCTTCATTATGGGATACCCCTTTTCCTTTAGATAGTCGAGGTCCCCCGAAAATTCATAATGCTCCCATACATGGCGGGCGTACCATGCTCCCCCACCAGGGAAAAATCCCCATGGAAAATCCCAGCCCGGGGCGGTGAATCCGAAAGGATTGTTCATGGTATTTACGATCCAGCCCTCGGCATTGAAAAAATCCTTTGCCGTCTTGCGACCGGGAGGCCTTAATTTATCTATATATTCTATTAAGGGTTCATGGATTTCCGAGAGATTGGTAATTTCTGCGGGCCAATAGATCATTTGGATATTTATATTGGCATGGTAGTCACTGGCCCAGGGCGGATTGGTCAGGTTGTTCCATTTTCCCTGTAGGTTGGCCGGCATGCTGCCCGGTCTGGAGCTGCTGATCAACAGGTAGCGCCCGTATTGAAAATACAGGGTCTCCAAGGAAGGGTCCTCCTTGCCCGAAGCGTAGTCCATCAATCTTACGTCGGTGGGGATGTTGCTTCTATCCGAACCTTTCAATTCAAAATCTACCCTTGAAAACAACTGGGAATAATCCTTTTTATGTTCCGATAACAGTTGGTCATACCCTTTTTGCTGGACCGAAGCGATCGTTTTTTTGTTCAATGCCTTATAGTCCCTCCCCGTATAATTGGGATATTCGTTCCTATAATCGGTGGCGGCAGTAAGGTACAAGGTGAGTTTTTTTGCCGATTTCACCGTTAATTCACCATCTTGGAAAGTTGGTTTTCTTCCATCGGTTTCGATAAGCATCCTACTTTCCAATTCCATCCCATTGTTCGTCAAGCTGCCCGACATAATAAGTTGATCCCCTTCCAAACGCGTGGTAACGTTCTTGTGTACCGTTGTTTGCCTGATGACATAGTCGATGCCGTTTGGGCTGTTATTTTCAAAATGGAATACCAGGGTGCGACTCGGATAGCTTGCAAAGTATTTGCGTTTATGGTTAATTCCGTCCACAGTATAGGCAATGGTGGCCACGGCATTGGAGATGTCGAGCTCCCTGCGGTAATCCGTTACGGTACCGGATTGTGCAGGTTTTACAAAAATATCCCCAAACGGTTGGTAGGCCCCAAATCCGACCCAGCCCTCGGCATTGGCATCTTTCTTGATCCTTCCG
>DATGQM010000381.1:0-2546 GCA_035304205.1 Arenibacter sp.
GGCCAGATCATGGGATTCTTCCACCCAATCGTAAATATCACCTTTTTGTACTGCCCTGATCTCCTCCTTGGAAAGTCGGGGCAGATTATTGGCCAGTTCGGTAAAGCCCATTCCATGATCGTCGATCATATTGGCATCCCAAAGCTTATGTAAATTGGTGCCCCTACCAAACCATTGCAATTGAATATCGTTACCTCCCTTATCCTCCAACCGGCCTGCGTGCATAGGTTGGTGGAGATCGCCTATCAGATGCACCAACATCTTTAAATAAAAGGCCTTGTCTTCCCTACTACTGTTCCTATCCTGGACGACGGCCATACATTTTTCTATGCCTATTATCAGATCGCCGTCCGTACTTGGCTCCACATCCGTATATCTTTTGTCCATCGGATAATTTACATAATGCCATGGCCCAAATTTGGAAAAGCTCCTATCGGCCTTTATTTCATCCCCAAAATTTGATATCGATGCCAAACTTTGACCGTTCAACAGCTCCTTTAAGGCTCTTTTTGCCTTTCCGGACAAATGGTTCTGGGCAACCTCGCCTATGGTCCGATGACCCGTCTTGGACCACTCCATTTCATGGGCAAAAGAGGTTTGTGCAACTAGAAAACAACAAAGTATAATTTTTTTCATTTTATATCGTGATTTTTATTTATAACCAAGGGCAAGATTCCCTCTAGTGAACTTCAAATTTAAAAGGCGACCTTTATCGGATCAAAATATAGTATTAGCATTCCTGTCTATCCGATGCCGTACAAGCCAACAAAAATAATAAATCGCAGTTTAATGTATTGTTAAGGATAACCGCCAATAAATTTTTAAATTTGATATTGCACCCACAAATCATTGCATTTCATGTTAAGAAAGATAAAAAATCCCGTTCTAAGAATCGGTATTATCTCGTTTTTATTTTTGGTCGGTTCCCTTCTGCTGTTTATACTTAGTGTATACATCGGAATATGGGGGAAACTTCCTTCAAAGGAATTACTTTCCGATTTTCGGTATCAAAGGGCATCCGAAGTCTATTCTGCCGATAGTGTCCTGATCGGAAAATATTATCTGTTCGATCGGCAGCCCATCGTATATGAAGACCTATCCCCCCAATTGATATCGGCCTTGATCGCCATTGAGGACGAACGTTTTTATGATCATTCGGGCATAGACTACACCAGTCTTTTCCGGGTTGCCCTTAAGACCATACTATTACAGGACCAGTCTGCGGGAGGGGGAAGTACGCTTACCCAGCAATTGGCAAAAAATCTATATCCAAGAAAAGGATCGGGGCCCTTCCGGCTCGTAGCCACCAAATTCAAGGAGATGATCACAGCTTCCCGTATGGAGGACATCTACTCCAAGAAAGAAATTATAATGCTATACCTAAACACCGTTTCCTTTGGTGATAATACCTTCGGCATAGAAAGTGCGGCCCTGAAATTTTTCAATAAACGGGCAAAAAATCTCAAATTGGAGGAAAGTGCCGTCCTTGTAGGGATGCTAAAAGCAACCTATGGCTATAATCCCCGCATTTTTCCGGAGAATAGCCTCAAAAGACGCAATCTGGTGCTGCGGGCCATGGAGACCAATAATTATATCGATCAAAAAATGGCGGATAGCCTCACCTTGCTTCCCTTGGAACTGGATTACCGTGAGTATGACCATAATGATGGGATAGCCCCCTATTTTAGGGAGGAAGTAAGGAAACAGCTTTTAAAGTGGGCCAAGGAACAGCAGGAAAATGGCCAAGAATATAATATCTATACCGCAGGACTAAAAATATATACCACCTTGGATTATAAAATGCAGCGATTGGCCGAAACGGCCATGGAGGAGCATATGGAAAAACTTCAGGACAGCTTTGAAAAAAGTTACGGACAGAAAGCCCCATGGGAAACGGACAAAAAGGTGATAAAGCGGATCATAGAGCGGTCGGAATCATACAGGAAGTTAGAAAATACGGGACTGGGCACAAAGCAAATAATGGATTCCCTTCAAATTAAAAGAGAACTGACCCTGAGCGATTGGAAAGGGGACTCCATTGTCATGGCGAGTACGGTAGACAGCATATTACATTATTCCAAGTTCTTAAATATGGGCTCCCTTTCCATAGATCCGGCTACGGGAGCGGTAAGGACCTGGATCGGGGGAATTAATTTCAGGAATTTTAAATACGACCATATCTCACAAAGTCGGCGACAGGTAGGTTCGGCATTTAAGCCCATTGTATATACGGCCGCCCTGGAAAGCGGAATAGACCCCTGCACTTATTTTTCCGCGGAGGTAGTGGAATACGAAAATATGGAGGGCTGGTCCCCGAGCAATTCGGGCAATAAGGAAGAGGCCTACCTTAATTATTCCATGGAAGAGGCCCTGAGCAAATCCGTGAATACCGTTGCGGTAAAAGTGTTGGAAAAAACGGGTATCCCCAACGTCTTGGCACAGGCAAAAAAAATGGGGATAGAATCGGCCCTGCCCCAATTGCCCTCCCTTGCCCTAGGGACGGCAGAGATCAAAATAAACGAATTGGCCGGAGCCTATGCCAGTTA
>DATGQM010000382.1:0-9290 GCA_035304205.1 Arenibacter sp.
CTGATCAACTATAAGGACAACCGAATCGAAAAATTCTTTGATCCGGTCAGCGATATGTCCTTGGTAAGCGATCATCCGGATTGGCCCTATAAAGGCATCCGCAATGGGGCTCAAATTGTTGCCAAGGATGACCGATTGAGCTTTTCCACTATCGATATCGAATTTAACGATCCTGTAAAGTTCAATAAACGGAAAGTCATGAGCGCGGACGAGGTCCATTTCTTAAAGGCCGAGGCCGCCCTGAGGGACTGGGCCGGCACTGGGGGACCTGGTATGGCCCAGATGCATTACGAAGCCGGGGTAAGGGCATCCTTTGAACTATGGGGCGCAGGTGGTGCGGACGACTATCTAATGGACAATACCAGTCTGCCCATAGATTATAACGATCCAAAAGCAACGGGAGCGGTAAACGATTTTGTCAACCAAATAACCACTACGGTCGCTTGGGACGAAGGGGCCTCCAACGAGATCAAATTGGAAAAGATAATTACCCAAAAATGGATCGCGGCCTATACCAATGAAATGGAAGCATGGGTAGACTATAGAAGGACAGGCTATCCCAAATTGCCCCCCGTTTACCAAAATAGCAGTAATGCGGATTGGGGTATCATTCCGGCCGGGGAGGCTATAAAAAGAATGCCCTTTGTACAATCAGAAAGGGACAATAATGCCGCCGGTGTTGCGGATGCCACGGCAAAACTCGGCGGACCGGATGAAATTGGAACCCGACTATGGTGGGATACCGGCGGACCGAACTTTTAATAAAACTAATTTTATCGCCATTTAAATATTAAAAAACCTGTGGGCCAAACCCCACAGGTTTTTTTATTCCCTCACCTACTATAGGTTACAATAATCCCAGTTTTCGTATCTTCCAAAACGGTTTCCACTAGGTAACCGCGCAGTTATATTTTGCGAGATATGAGAATATGTATAATACTTGGTCTTTTGGCATGTGCCCTACCGTTCCCTAGCGTAGGACAAAATATTCTGCCCCCGGTTCAGAATTATAAAATCTTCGAATACCAGGCAGCCAGTAAAAATTGGGATCTTGCCATTGATCCGGACGGGGAATTGTTCGTTGCCAATAATAAGGGATTATTACATTACAATGGGGAAGAGTGGGTATTGTACCACCTGCCCAATAAAACGACCATCCGATCCGTAGCCTATATCAACGGGAAGGTCTATACGGGCTCCTATGAAGAATTTGGCTATTGGGAGAAAAATAGGATCGGGGGAATGGAATATACATCCCTGACCCATTTGATACGGGACCATGTTTTTACCAGTGAGGAATTTTGGCAGATCCTGCCCTATAGGGATAGCATTGTATTTAGGTCATTTTCGAGTATCTACCTGTATGCGGACGATCATATTTCCATAGTAGAACCAAACGTATTGGTAAACCATATGGTAGTAATGAACGATACCTTATATGTTGCGGGGGACCGTAACGGCCTACATTATTTGGAAGACAATAAATTGTTCCCTTTAAAAGGCACGGAAATACTCAACAACAAGATAGTGGTGGATATGGATGTTGCCCCACAGGGCCTATTGATAGGAACCAAGCTCCATGGTGCCTATTTGTGGACGAACGGGGAACTTTTGCCATTGAACGACGGCATCAACCAGGAATTAAAACAGCACCAGTTGAACCAGATCTTGCCCTTATCCAATGGTAAAATAGCCTTTGGCACCATAAAGAACGGCATCTATTTTTACGATTGGACTACGGATTCCTATAGCGGCTTTAACAGGGAAGTAGGCCTACAGAACAATACCGTACTGGCACTGGAACAATTTAACAAGCAATTATGGATCGGGCTGGACAATGGGATCGACCGATTGCAAATAGACAACCCACTAACTTACTATACCGATTTCACGGGCGCGGTCGGTACGGTATATGACGTTGCCATTCACCATAATACCCTTTACTTGGGAAGCAATACCGGGATCCATTATTTTCAGGACAATGTCTTGCATTTTGTTGAAGGCTCACAAGGGCATATTTGGGATCTGGCGGTCCTAGAGGGGGACCTGCTCGGCGGCCATAATACGGGGACATTTGTCCTGGACCAGGGTAAATTGAATCAGGTCTCCCAGATCGGGGGTGGATATAAAATGATAAAAGTCCCGGAAACCACGGCCATGTATCTCCAAGGTACCTATACCGGGCTGGCCAGATATATAAAGGGAAGGGATGGCAGCTGGGAGGTATTACAGATTTCGGGAATCGATTTCCCCATAAAATATCTATCCTTTGAGGATGCCCGGACCTTATGGGCGGCACATCCTTATAAAGGAGTGTTCAGGATAACATTGTCCAAGGATTATGCCCAAGTATCCCAGATCCAGGAATTTGGTCCCGATGCGATTCCCAACATATACAACGTGAAGCTCTTTGGCATAAAGAACCAGATTATTCTTTACAGTGGGGGTATCTGGTATAAATACGATCCCATTGTAGGAAAGATTGTTCCTTTTAAGGAGTTTCAGGATTTTAACCATAAGGACCTGGTCCATTTTAGCGACGGGTATTTCTGGTTTATAGATAATGAAGGGGGAAAAGAAGTGTTGGTGACCGACTTAAAGGGGGACCATTTTATATTGAACGACTCCCAATTGGGGGAACGATTGGTCCCCGAAGCGGAGAATATCATAAAACTTAAGGATAGTATTTATGCGTTCACCCTTAGTGATGGATTCGGGACTTTTAACCTGGTCCAGTTCCGCGACCACCTTAGGGATTTTAAGCTGACAACCCCAAAACTTGTATTTTTTAAGGATGGGGAGGGGACCCATAAACTGGATTCGGCTCCTTTTGTTATCCGTTATAAACCATCACATCAACTAGTTATGCAGTTTGCGGCAGCCGATCTGGTACGGCCCAAATATTATTATGAACTAAAAGGTGCCATGGAACAATCCGCCCAATTGGAGAATGGAAATGTGGCGTTTCAGAATTTGCCCTATGGCAGTTATCGGCTAAATGTTTATACGGTAGGCATAGATAACGATCGCTCCCTACCCGAACAGCTGGAATTTGAAATAAGGCCGCCTTGGTATCTATCCACTGTAAGCCTTATAGGTTACGGCCTGCTTGGCATAACATCGATTTTTATTGTTAGAGGGTATAACCGACGGAAATTGGATAAAAAACACAGTCTGTTAAAGGAGAAACTACATCGACAGCAGGAAGAACGCCTGGCCCAATTGGAAAAAGAAAAACTGGCCAAGGAAATCAAAATCAAACAAAAGGAATTGACCAGTACTACTATGAGCATGGCCAGAAAAAACGAACTGATCCTAGAGCTCAAGAACCTGATGCTGATGAACAAGACCAATTTTTCCAATCAACAACGCTACCGATCCTTTATGAAAAAATTGAACAGTGCCATTAACGATGATGAGGATTGGAGGCACTTCGAGGTCAATTTTAAGGAACTTCATAACGACTTTTTCGAAACGCTCCTAACGCACTTTCCAACGCTTACCCCTAAGGATCTTAAATTATGTGCCTACCTTAAAATGAATCTCGCTTCCAAGGAAATTGCACCCCTTATGGGTATAAGTACAAGGGGTGTGGAGATACATCGGTACCGTTTACGGAAAAAGCTTAAAATGGATAGTGAACAGAACATTTCCAATTTTCTCATCACCCTCAAGTAATCAAATCCATAATTTAAAGGGGTATTGGCCCTCTCCTGCGCAAAATCCGGATTACATCATTAGTACATCGGTGTGTTAAAAAATCATAAAAAATATAATCCCGTACTACTGCAAGATCAAACAAAGCAAGGCATTGGGAGGGTATCGTCCTTGATGTAGTTTTTATGTACCCTCCAAGTTACTGCCCTCCGATTAAAAATGGTAATTTGGTAATTATCTAACTCAATCTTTAAACAATTATGAAAATCAAAAACACTTTATTGTTAATTTCGTTTTTGTTGTCCCAATTAATTGCCCATGCCCAAGATAATATTACGGTCAGGGGAACGGTGACGGATGATAACGATCAGCCCCTACCGGGGGCCTCGGTAATCATTAAGGGAACGACTACAGGAACACAGACCGATTTTGATGGAAATTACGTATTGGACAATGTACCTACAAATGCTACCTTGGCTATCAGTTATCTGGGATTCACTTCCCTGGAAATTCCCGTAAACGGCCAAACTTCCATTAACATCCAACTTCAGGAAGACTCCCAAGCACTGGACGAAGTTGTAGTAGTAGGTTATGGTACGCAAAGGAAAGCGGATTTAACGGGGGCGATCAGTACCATTAAATCCGAGGATATAACCAGGACCCCTTCTGGTTCCGCCATGCAATCGCTTCAAGGAAAAGTTGCGGGCCTACAGGTTGTGAGCAGTGGCGCCCCTGGTGCTGCGCCGACGATCAGGGTCCGTGGTATAGGTTCCTATGTCGGTGGGGCATCCGATCCCCTCTATGTGGTGGATGGCACATTCTTTGACGATATCGATTTTTTGAACAGTGAGGATATTGAAACCATTTCGATACTTAAGGATGCCTCCGCATCCGCTATTTATGGGGTCAGGGCCGCAAACGGTGTGGTACTTATCGAAACTAAATCCGGTAAAATAAACCAGAAACCGCAAATTACTTATAACGGGTATCAAGGCGTTCAAATCGCCCAAAATATCGTTAAATTATCAAATGCGGAACAGTTTGCAACTTTGGCTAGGGAATCCGGTTCCGCAGCGGAAGCACAGTTTATAGAAAATTCGATACAACGCTACGGACGAAGTAGAATAAACCCTAACATACCTAATGTAAATACGGATTGGTACGATCTGATTTTGCGGCACGCACTCCAACAAAACCACAGTTTGGGTATAACGGGTGGAACGGAAGGTACCACCTACTCGGTGGGCCTAAGTTATTTTGAACAGGAAGGTATTCTCAAAATGAAAAATGACTACGATAGATTAAATATCAGGAGCAAACTGAATTTTGATATAAGCGATCGTTTAAAGGTAGGTGTCTCAACACTATTAAGTAATGCTACTAGATTCCGTCCAGAAAACGGCGCTTTTGCATCAGCTTATTTTGCAGTGCCGACGATGCCCGCCCTTGATCCATCCAAAACCAGTGCCTATCCCAGACCGTATGCCAATGCCCAGGATATGGGTTATAGGGGGACACAGAACCCTTTTCCGGTAATGGACAATACGGAAAATAGGGATAAGATCCGGAATACGTTCATGAACATCGACTTAAGCTATGAGCTGGTTCCGGAAAAATTGACCTTTAAAACAACCTACCACCACAATTTTGAAACCCTTGAGACCAGGGAAGTAAGACTTCCGTTCTTTTTCGGTAATGGCAATGCTTTTAGGGAAAATGCAGAATTAATAAAAAGAAATGAAACTTTTTCCGAACAAACGTGGGACAATACCTTGACCTATAACGACAGTTTTGGAAAACATAACCTAACCGTTTTGGGAGGTACATCCTTTAGGGACAGGTCTTTGGAGCAGTTGGAGGCGAAAGGTCTTAACTTCCCAAATGGTCCCGGTATCGGGGACGAATCGTATTACTTGGATCTGGCAAAAACCATTGATGTTGACGGGGTAGGGGATAACGGGGTAAGACAGTATTTCTTTTCCTATTTTGGGCGTATCGCTTATAATTTTGATAGCAAGTATATATTATACGGAACGTTTCGTGCAGATGGCACCAGCAAATATCAGGAAAAATGGGGTTATTTCCCTACCGTGGGTGCAGGCTGGGTAGTTTCCGAAGAGTCATTTATGGGGAACAACGGTGTTTTCGATTTCCTAAAATTAAGGGCAAGCTGGGGCGAATTGGGAAATGCCAACGTAAATTCGAGTACCGGGGGCATAACTTCAGATGAGGTCAGTGCAGCTTTTGGTGATACCAGATTTCCCGGATTGGTTACCAACAGTGATTTTGAAACTTTAAAATGGGAAGTAACCGCCGAAACCAACGCAGGTATCAGTGCAAGATTGTTCAACAATCAATTGACCCTTGAAACCGATTATTTTATTAGGGAGACCAGGGATGCCGTGATACCGGTCTCGAGGCTCTTGGTACCCGGGGAAACCAGAAAGAATGTTGGAAAAATAAGGAATTCGGGCTTCGAGATCGTACTAAATTGGAACAAACAAGTTTCCGAAAATTTCAATTATAACATTGGAGCAAACTTTTCGACCCTGAAAAATGAAGTATTGGAACTGGCCGGACAGGATAATTTAACGACAGGCGGAGATACTGCACAACGCACCGTTGTTGGCGGGACCATAAGTCCTTTTTTCGGACTTGAAGTTGCAGGGGTATACCAGAGCCCAGCGGAAATTCAGGGAGACCCCGCGGCACAAGCGGCTATCGCAAACGGACTGGTCGTGGAGCCAGGGGATTTTAGATTCGTGGACCACAATGGCGATCAGCTGATAGATGCACAGGACAGGGTGGATCTGGGATCCTATCTCCCTACCTATTCGTTCGGTTTTAATCTAGGGCTTAACTATAAGGCATGGGATTTTTCCCTCAATGTAATCGGCCAGGGGGGCAATGTCATAGCAAACCAAAAACGTTTCGCAATACGACAAACGCCCGACCCCAATATCGATAGGGATTTTGCCGTCAACCGTTGGCATGGCGAGGGTACCTCAAATACGTATCCTTCGGCAAGGGGGATAAGAAACCCCTGGAGCAATCAATTCCTCAATAGCTTTTTTGTGGAGAAGGGCGATTTTGTGAGGTTACAGAATGTAACCTTGGGCTACACCTTACCACAGTTAAAGGGAAAATTCAATCCAAATATTAGATTTTACCTCACCGCTGAGCGGCCATTGACCGTGTTTGATTACAACGGCTTTACTCCCGAGGTGTCAGATGGTAGGGACGATCAGACCTATCCCATTCCCGGTGTGTATACTTTGGGCGTAAACATTAAAATTTAAAAAAATAGCTATGACTCAATATATAAAAACAAACAGATTGCCGCTGCTTTTAGCCTTGATAGGCATTATGCTTATTGGGTGTTCGGACCAATTGGACCAACCCGAACTCAATAACAATTTTGCCGGCGGTACGGATTTTTCGAAAACCGATGATATGATCTTTTCACTTATCGGAGTCTACCAAACCGTTAGCAACAGGGGTTGGGAACAACCCTTGGTCGTCGCGACCAGAGGGGACGATGTAAATGCGGCCGGAGACCAACAGGGCCTCAAAAACCAAGATCGTTATGTATATGACAACTCATTTTTTGGTTCCAGGACCTTATGGGAAACCTACTATGGCGATATCATCCGTGCCCATACCGGAATGGAACAAATTGAACGGTATATGGAATTGGCCGAAGCCGACGGAATAGCCAAGGGGAACCAATATATTGCAGAGATAAAGGTGCTAAGGGCAATATTACTTTTTCAACTTTCCCAAGTTTACGGAGCCGTTTTTATTCCGGAATCCTCCGATCTTGATGATTTTGCCGATGTAACTTCCGTTCCTACAAAAGAGGAGGTCATGCAGCATATTTCCGATCAGATGGATGAAGCCGTTCCGCTTTTGGTGGATATGCGGCCCAACGAGCGCACCGACCTTCCGGGAGGGGTAACCAAATACACGGCCTTGATGATAAAAGCTGTGGCAAACCAGGAATTGAAGAATTATCAGGCGGTTGCCGATGCGGCAGGACAGATCATCAGCTCGGGAAAATTTAGTCTATTCGACGATTTTTACGAACTGTTTAAAACACCCGGAAAATTGAGCGATGAAAGTCTCTTTGAATTCCAATATTCGGACTTTGGCAGCGGGGAAGGGGAACGAGTGGGCCACCTTTATGCACCATATGGACCTAATTCATGGACCCCAACGGTAGCAGGAGCTGCCAACGGATGGGGCTTCTTTGAGCCTAGCATGAAGTATGTTACGTTTATGTTGGATAGAGGGGAAACGGAACGTTTGGAAACTTCGGTATTTTTTAGCCAAAAAGGAATCGATAGCCTCATAGCGACTACCGATTATACTACCGGAACATTGCCCGCCTTTGTTTCTCCGACCACTAGGGACGGAGATACGAATACCTCCGATGTAAGATCTATATTTTCTAGCGGAAAACACTATTTACCGACCAATCAGTTAATTTCGGGGCGTACGGAATATGGCAGTAATAAGAATTACATAGTATTCCGTTATGCCGAGACCCTCTTAATATATGCGGAAGCCCTATTGCAGGGAGCCTCCAATTCCGCCATGACCGCAGATCAGGCCGTAAACCTAGTGAGGGCAAGGGTCGATATGGCTCCCTTGTCAGCAGTTACCTTAGATCAGGTCATCGACGAAAAGTATGCCGAATTGAGTATGGAATGGGGCAAACGATTTTTGGATATGGTCCGGTTGGGCAGATATGAGGAGCTTAGCTATGAAGGACGGACCTTTACCGCCAATAAGGCATTTGTAACCTATCATCAGGATCAGATAGATGAATTTCCAATATTAGGGGAAATTAATAACTAACATACAAAATAGAAAAAATGAACAACATTAAACTAATATGTGCCAGCCTGATCGCCGTGCTTCTCTTCTACGGTTGTGACCAGGGAATAGACGGAATTACACAGGTAGCTCCCGGTGCGGACGCTACGGCACCTCAGGTGAAGATCAATTACCCCACGGAGGGCGTAAAAATAAAAGTGCCGGCAGTACTTGCCTCCATTACCGTAGATTTTGAGGTTACCGATGATATCGAAATAGCAAAGGTAGAAGTACTGATCGATGGTAGCAGAATAGGGAGTTATGACAATTTCAAGGATTACCGCCGTCTATTGGTGAAGGACCTGGTGTACGATAAACTGGTCGATGGCACCCATGTACTCACCGTATCGGCCACGGACCTGGAAGGAAAGAATACTGCGGTTTCCGTTAATTTTGAAAAGGAACCTGCCTATACGCCCCTGTTTGCGGGAGAAACCCTGTATATGCCCTTTGATGGGGATTATTTTGACCTCATTGGCCTAAAACAAGCCGTAAAAGTGGGAACCCCGGGATTTGCCGGGGAAGGATTGATCGGTACAAACGCCTATAAAGGGGCTACGGACGCCTACCTCACCTACCCGACCCAAGGACTACTGGGAACCGAATTTAGTGCCGCCTTCTGGTATAAGGTAGATGCAAGTCCGGATAGGGCAGGCATCCTAGTTATCGGGGCCAATGCCGATGACCGTTTTCAAGGGGTAAGGCTATTTAGGGAAGGGAATGCAAGCGACCAGACCATAAAAGCGAATATCGGT
>DATGQM010000383.1:0-9470 GCA_035304205.1 Arenibacter sp.
AATGTACTGTTCAGGGCGACCTTGCCCTCTTCCTCCATTTTCATTACCATAGGAAGGGTGGCCAATATCTTGGTAAGGGATGCCAGGTCATAAATATGTTCGGGGGTAATTGTTTCCTCACTATCATAGGTAGGCTTTCCAAAGCCCTTGTTGTACACCACCATCCCTTTTCGCGCGACCACTACCTGTGCCCCGGGAAACATTAAGGAATCTATCCCATTCTGGACCATTTGATCGACCCGTGCCAATTTAAGGGAACTCATCCCCACCCGTTCGGGAATCGTATGTCCCAAACGCTGGATCGCTGCTACCGGCACCGTAGTATTTACCGGGAAATCCGTATGGGCGCTCACTGGCAAAATTCCCTTCGCGGGAAGGGCGCCAAAAATAATCTGCGCCGTTTTTTCCTGGGCGATCTTACTGTTCTGATACCCTACGATCACCGCATCGATATTCTGGAACGATGGGACTCCCAAGAGGGCATAAGGTTTGGCAAATACGGCAAGGATAAGGTTGGAGGTACGTTCCTTGGCGATTTCCCCCAACCAATGCAGTTCGGTATTGGTGAACTTATAGGCCTTCCATGGACTTTCATTACTTTTGTGAAGACCTATGATTACGATATTATAATCCTTTAATTTATTTTTCAAAGTGGTTATGTCCTTACCGTTTACCTGGGTAACCTCCACATATTCGTTCAGGGTTTTCAAGAAGGGGTCACTATTGTCGTCCCCAAATTTCACATAGGCGATTTTTTTGTTCTCCAAATTTTTGATGGCCAATAGGGAAACGTTATTTTTTACAACCGTAACGGCATGTTCCATGGCCTCCCCATAAAGCATGTCGTCTTCCAGGGAATTCAGATCGTTGTACAGGTTATCCGTTTTAATGGGGGTATAATTATGTAGTCCTACCTTGTACTTTGCCAATAATATCTTTTTTACGGAACGGGCAAGCCTGTCCTCCGTAATCCGCCCATTATTATAGGCTTCCAATAGTTTGGTCTTTGCTTTTTGAACGTCCAGGGGCATTAACAGGATATCGTTCCCCGCCAAAAAAGCGGAGAGTTCTACTTCTCCTTCCTTGGCAAAACTGGAAACCCCATTCATATTAAGCGCATCCGTAAATACCAATCCCTTAAAATTTAATTGATTTTGCAATACCTCTCCAATGATCTGTTCGGACAGGGAGGAAGGGTATCCTTCCTGGATCTCCAGGGCGGGTACGCTTAGATGGCCTACCATTACACTGCTCAGTCCGGCATTTATAAGTTTCTTATAGGGATACAGCTCTATACTGTCCAACCGCTCCCTACTAAAATCAATGATGGGAAGCGATTTATGGGAATCCACGGCCGTATCCCCATGGCCGGGAAAATGCTTTCCGCTGGATAATACCCCGGCACGCTCCATACCTTTCATAAAGGCAATTCCCTTTTGGGCCACGTTCTCGCGGTCTTCCCCGAAGGAACGATTGCCTATGATGGGATTTTGTGGGTTGATATTGATATCGATATCCGGGGCGAAGTTAATATGGACCCCCAATCTTTTGGCATGTTTCCCGATCTGATTCCCTACTTTGCATATAATGGCCGTATCCTTGATGGCCCCCAAGGTCATATTCCAAGGAAAGGCATAGGTAGAATCCAGGCGCATGGCCAGTCCCCATTCCGCATCCATCCCTATCAAAAGAGGTATTTTGGAGCTTTGTTGAAATTCGTTGGTCAATTTAGCCTGGCGTGCGGGGCCACCCGTAGAAAAAATAAGTCCGCCCAAGTGTTGGTCCCTGATCAATTTTTTAGTCCGTTCCGCACTGGCCCTGGTCTGCTCCGAAGTAACCATTATCATAAAAAGTTGTCCCAATTTTTCGTCCAGGGACATTTTTTCATAGGTCGCATCTACCCATTGTTGCTGCAATAGGCTATCCTTGGTGATCAGGGGGTTTCCTTGACCGTAGGTATAAAGAATGGAAAGAAAAAATAAAGAAATAAGATATACGATTCGCATAAAAATAAAAATCTGAAATTGTAATCGGGCGCTAAATACGTGTGGAAGCTATTGAAGGGCAACCAAAAAAGGGGCGAAAGGTCAGTTCTGATATCGTCTACATGAAACGTCCATGCCAACTTTCGGATGCGGGCACCTCCCAATGCTCTTCATATTCGAGTTTATTGGTCACCAAGTTATTAAAGACGATGGTGTTTTTGGAGACTGCTTTTTCCTTGGCCATTTTTTTAAAATCGACCAAGGGTTTATAGGCCACAAAATCGCCCTGCTTATAGGAGACGTTCATTTTATCCAAAAGCGTCAGATCATATTTTTTCTCCAATTCCTGGATAAAGTACACGGAAGCGTCGATAGAACAGCCCGATGCCGGGACAGTGGATTGATCGAGCGCAAGGACGATAAACCTGTTGTACCTGATCTCATAACCCGCCCGCAATTCGCTCCCATGGGCCGTCCAGTCCTCCAAAAAGGCATCCAATTGTAGTTTCACCTCATTTATTTCGGTTTCCGAAAAACTTCTACTGGCCTGATAGATCCAAACTCTCGACTCATCAGGTAATGTATTGAACGCTACGAGCATTTTTTATATGTTTTAGGTGGCCCCAAAAAAGAACTGATCCAGGGGCATACTATTATTAATGTATCTCCGTAACAAAAACCATGCCTTTGATCGAGGCCGTTACAGATCTTCCGCCGTAGCGATCAACTCGGCAATATCCATTACCACCATGGAGGACTCCTTTTCCTTGTGTTTTACACCGTCGGTCATCATGGTCATACAAAACGGACATCCCGTGGCAATTATATCTGAGCGGACTTCTATGGCCTGTTCTGTTCTTTCTACATTGACATCCTTATTGCCCTTCTCGGGCTCCTTGAACATTTGCGCTCCCCCAGCCCCGCAACATAGACCACGGGACTTACAGCTTTTCATTTCCACCAATTCGGCATCCAGTTTACGGATCAGGTCGCGCGGGGCTTCGTACACCCCATTGGCCCGCCCTAGGTAACAAGGGTCGTGGAAGGTGATCCGCTTCCCTTTATACTGCCCACCTTCCATACTTATACGTCCCGTTTCCAGCAGGTCCCTTAAAAACTGGGTGTGGTGGACCACCTCATAATTTCCGCCAAGTCCGGGGTATTCGTTCTTTATGGTATTGAAACAATGGGGACAGGCCGTTACGATTTTCTTTATTTCATAAGCATTAAGGACCTCGATATTGGTAACGGCCTGCATCTGGAACAGAAATTCGTTCCCCGCTCTTTTGGCCGGGTCGCCCGTACAGCTCTCCTCGGCACCTAGCACCGCAAAATCGATCTGTGCCTTGTTGAGTATTTTCACAAAGGCCTTGGTTATTTTTTTCGCCCTATCGTCAAAACTTCCCGAACAGCCGACCCAGAACAATACCTCCGGTTGCTTTCCCGCTGCGGCAAACTCTACCATGGTAGGCACTCTTAATTCATTTTCCATTTCGACCCTACTTTAAGTTATGGTTCCTTGGACCAGTTAAGCCTGTCCATTTGATTAAAGGGCCATGGGGCTCCGTTGTTCTCTATATTGCCCATCATATTATTCAGGTCCGATGGGGCCGCGGATTGCTCCATAACCAAATATTGGCGCATATCCATGATTATGGACAGGGGATCTATACTTACCGGGCAGGCTTCCACACACGCATTGCAGGTGGTACAGGCCCATAGTTCCTCGGCAGTGATATAATCTCCCAATAACTGCTTGCCATCGGGAACAAACTTCCCTTTGTTGGCATCTATATTCCTTCCTACCTCTTCCAACCGATCCCTGGTATCCATCATGATCTTGCGGGGGGACAATTTTTTACCGGTAATATTGGCGGGACATTCACTGGTACACCGCCCACATTCCGTACAGGTATATGCGTTTAGCAATTGTACCCGATCGAGGTCCATGACATCCGACGCCCCAAATTTTTCAATGGCGGCATCGCCATCGGGTGCGGCATAAGGATCTACACCGGGGTCCATCATCAAACGGACCTCTTTGGTCACCGCATCCAAATTATCGAATTTCCCCTTTGGCCCTATCTTTCCAAAATAAGTGTTCGGGAAGGCCAAGAGGATATGTAAGTGTTTGGAATAGTACAAATAGTTAAGAAAAAATAGAATACCCGTAATATGCAGCCACCATGCGGTGCGTTCTACGGCTATGATCCCCGAAATGGACATACCCTGGAACAGGGGGGACAAAAATTGACTAACGGGAAAGGCCCCTGCCTTGGTATAATGGGCAACATCCATTTGCTGCAATTGATAATCCGCCGCATTCATGGTCAGGAAGAACAGCATGAGGATAAATTCAATGTAAAGTATCAGATTTCCATCCTTCTTGGGCCATCCGGCCATTTCAGGATTCAGGAACCTTCTTAATTTTAGGATATTCCTACGGACCCAGAACAAAGCTACCGCTACGATCACCAAGAAGGCCAGGATTTCAAAGGAACCGATCAAAAAGCTATAAAATCCGCCCAAAAAAGAAAAGATCCTATGTGTTCCCAGGAGGCCGTCAAGAATAATTTCCAGCACTTCCAAATTGATGATGATGAACCCCACATATACGATGATATGGAGTATCCCAGGAATGGGACGGACAACCATTTTGGTCTGCCCCAAAGCTATCCTGAACATATTGTTCCACCGCTGGGGAGTGTGGCCGGCAGTATCTACCGCTTTTCCCAATTGAATGTTGCGATATATTTTTTTTACGTTTTTTGAAAAAAACCATACCCCCGCTACCAGGAGCATCGCAAATATAATATTGGGAAGATAAGCCATGGTCAAATGGTCAATTCGTTATTTCTTCCGCAGGGTCCTCGGACGGAATGGCATACTCTATTTGTTTCTTGCCAAAGACGGAAACATTTACGTAGCGTTTTGGGTTTAATCGGAAATCCTGTAACAACAGATCTAGCTCCCTGGAGGCACTGGTCAGATTGTCGTAAAGGGCCTTATCGTTCACCAGCTTCCCTAAACTGCCGTCCCCATTTTCTATCTTGGCCAACATGCCGTTGACATCCCTTAAGGTAGACTGCAGACCTTTTATGGTCTCTCCCAGACCTGCGTTGGCCAGGGAATCGGACAACTTGCTAAAGTTATCCGTAATGGTACTTAAATTGTTTATGGAATTGTTGAGGCTTTCCCTATTGCCGGCAAGTATCGCGTTCAGTGCATCCGCACTTCCCTGAAAACTTTTCACCAGAACGTTAAGGCCCTGGATACTTTCACGAAGGTCCTTTTTGGTCCTGGGATCCAATATATCGTTTACGTTCGTCAACAATGTATCCGCATTGGATACCGCGCCCTCTATCTTCATCTGCAAGGGCGTGAGGCGCTGTTGCACCAGCTCGGTCAGGCCCGGTTTTGTCGTGGTAGGAAGGGTATCCCCGGATACCGCCGTGGGGGCCCCATCAAATACAGGATGGACCTGAATGCCCTTTCCGCCGATTATGCCGGTATCGTACAGCTCTGCCTTACTGTTCCTTGAAAAGGAAAAGTTATTGGCCACCGAGAAGGTTACCAACAAGCTTCCCGAAGTATCCTTAAATCGTATCTCATTGACCTTGCCCACCGCAAAACCGTTTATGGTGACCGGCGTTCCGGATTGAAGGCCCCCTACATTATCATAGACCGCATAGAACTTTTTACTACTGTCGAACAAGGGTGTGGATTTTAAATAGCTAAAACCCAAAATGAACAACAGGACACCCCCTATTACAATAATCCCTGTCTTTATTTCCCTTGATATTTTCATATGTAGATCCTCATTGTTTTTTAACGGTCATTTTGGGTCATGCTCATTTCACAAAATCCTTTTTTCGGTTACTGACAAAATTAGAAATAATTTTTAGAAGAGCGGCCATTATTCGGCAAGGTATTTAAGCGCCTCCGTCTCCGAAATACGTTCCCCGTCCTTATAGGCCACAATATAAGAAGTATTGTAGCCCTTGGCATCCGCATTGGACTTTAATAGGGTAGCCTGGAAATGCGAATCCGTATTCCCGTACATATACCGGTTTAAATTATTGTAGGATTCCTTGGAGAGGGTATTTAGGCCCTTGAAATTTTCCGAATGAAGGGGAATATCCCTACTGCTTGCAAAAATTTGGACCTTAAAGACAATATGGGGCGATGTTTTTTCAGGTTTAGCGGTTGCCCCGGGCGTTTCCTCGACTTTAGCGACCTCCTTTTCCGGTCGGGCCGCCACGGGTAATGAGGTGTCGACCGACTCGTCCTTCACCACTATCTTGGGCTTGGCGTTTTTTTCTGCCGTCGAATCCCTGGTCGGCACTGTTACTACGGTTCCCTTATTGGCATCCATAACCACCATTTTATTTTTGGATGGTATGGGTTCCGAGTGCGCTATCATATTGGCCCTATAGGTACGTATCGCCCCGGCAATGGCGGTGGCCATATCTTCCTGACCTTTTTTGGAATTTAAATAGGCCCCTTCGTTCTTATTGGTAAGAAAGCCGGTCTCTACCAATACACTGGGCATAAAGGTCTGGTGCAGGACGATAAAACCCGCTTGTTTTACCTTTCTATCGTTTCTTTTTAGCTTCTTGGAAAAATTATCCTGCATCAACTTGGCCAGCTCGATACTCTGATCTAAGAATTCCTCCTGCATGATGGTAAGGCCGATTATAGACTCGGGAGAATTTATATCATAGGCGGCATACCTGCTTTCGTAATTGTCCTCCAGATAGATTACCGAGTTTTCCTTCTTGGCAATTTCAAAATTCTGTTTGGTGGCATGCAATCCCAGAACAAAGGTCCCTGCCCCGTGCGCATCCGAGGTATGGGAATCGCAATGCACGGAAACGAACAGGTCCGCATTGGCCTTATTGGCAATTTCCCCCCTCCTGTACAGATCCACAAAAGTATCGTCCTTACGGGTGTAGATTACTTTGATATCGGGATTCGTTTCCAGTATCTTCCCCACGCCCAGGACAATCCTTAAAGCAATGTTCTTTTCCAAATATCCATTCCCCAGGTTCCCGGGATCATGCCCCCCATGACCGGCATCAAGGACCACTACAAACTTTCCGTCATTGTCCCCTGTTTCCCTATTCCCGTCAAAAGATACCAGAAAGAAGGCCAAGATTATAAATGGAATAAGAAAAAACTGTTTTACATTCATATCGCTAGTCGTAATTTGATCATTATATTAGGTTAAATTTATGGCAATACCCTACAGGCAGAACAAAAAATATATGTAAGTTTGAACCCGGAATGTTGCCAAACCGTTACAAAAATAGGATATCTAGCTTTGCAATCAAATAAACACCATCTACTTTTCCTATTGCTCCTTATATTTGGCGCATTTACAAGTGCGGCCCAAGAAGACCAGATCAAGCCATTACCCATTGTAGCACATAGGGACACCATTACGGCACCCCTTTTCCCCGACCCGAAATTAAAGGATAGCGTATTGACGGATTCCACTAAATTGGACTCCCTGAACCAGAAACCGCCCCTGCTCCTGGACCAGATCAAATATAAGGCCAAGGATTATGTAAAGCTGAGCCAAAAGGACCAAAAGATCTATCTGTACAACGAGGCGGAGCTATACTATCAGGATACCGAACTAAAGGCCGGCATCATTATAATGGACTATATAAAAAACGAGGTCTATGCCGGCCGTATAAAGGATTCTTTGGGGAATTACACCCAGCTTCCCTATTTTAAACAGGGCAGCAATGAAGTGATCCCCGATTCCATCCGCTTCAACTTCGATTCCCAAAAAGCCATAATATGGAATTCCCGGACAGAGCAGCAGGCAGGCTTGGGACAGTTGGGCAGTGATGCCATGAAAGTCTATGCGGAGATTACCAAAAAAGAAAACGATTCCGTTTATTTTCTTAGTCAGGGCAAGCTGACCACCTCCAAGGATACCGTAAACCCCGATTACTATATCAAGGTCAATAAAGCCAAATTCGTGCCCAAGAAAAAAGTTATTGCGGGGTTCAGCAATTTATATATCGCCGATGTACCCACCCCGGTCGCCTTGCCATTTGCCTACTTTCCGTTGGCCGTGGGGAGGACGGCCGGCGTGATGATGCCTACCTTTGGGAGCGACCCCGGCAGGGGCTATTTTTTGCAGAACGGGGGGTATTACGTACCAATTAACGATTATGTGGACCTCACCCTTACGGGAGATCTATATACTAACGGCAGCTATGGGCTCCGGACACAATCCATATACACCAAGCGTTACAAGTACAGGGGGAATATTAATTTCAGATATGAGAACCTGGTAACGAGCCAGAAAGGGTTTAGCGACTATAGTCGGACCACCATTTACAACATTCAGGTCTCCCACTCCCAAGACCCCAAGAACAATCCCAATTCCAGGTTCCAGGCTTCCGTAAACCTGGGGAGCAGTTCCTATTATAGAAATTCCCTGTTACAGCAAAACCTGCCCAATACCCAGGTAAACAACCTTTCGTCCTCTATCTCCTATTCCAAGACCTTCCCCGCCTATCCATCGGTGAACGCGAGTATTACGGCTACCCACAACCAGAACACCAATACGGGAGCGGTAGACCTGACCCTCCCGACGCTACAGGCGAGCATGGAGCGTATTTTCCCCTTCGCTCCCAAGGATGGGATAAAGAAAGGGATCATACAGAACGTAAACTTCCAATATAACCTGAACGCAAGGAACAGTATTAAGACCACCGAAGAGGATTTCCTGACCAGCAGGATGTTCACGGATTCCAAGTTCGGTGCCCGGCATACCCTCCCCCTCAGCACCAACTTTAAGGTTGCCAAACATTTTAGCGTAAGCGTGGGCGGGTCCTATGAGGACGTATGGGCCATAGAGACCTACAGGCGCGGTTATGATCCCGACCTGAGAAGGGAGGTTATAACCGACACCATCAATGGCTTTGACCGATATAACAAATACAATTTTAGCACAAGCGTAGGAACCACCCTATATGGGACCTTCAATTTTGGGGAGGACAAAAAGATCCAGGCCATACGGCACGTAATGCGGCCATCCCTCAGCTATGGCTACACCCCGTCCTTTGAGCAGTTTTACGACAGCTATATAGGTTTGAATAACGAGGAAGAACTGTACAGCAGGTTCGAAGGCACCCTCAACGGCGCCCCTGGCCTGAACAGGTCAAGTGCCTTGAGCTTCTCCCTGGGAAACCAATTGGAAGCCAAGATCCGAGACAAGGACTCTACCGCCACCAAACCCAAAAAGATATCCCTGTTGAGCAACCTCAACCTTTCCACTTCCTATAATTTTGAAGCGGATTCCCTAAAATTAAGCCCCCTGAACATTACCGGGGGGACCAATATCCTGAACAATAAAATGGCCATTAACTTTGGTGCCAGTTTGGATCCCTATGCAATAGACAATAACGGAACCCGGATCAATACCTTTAACATAGACAATGGGGGCAGCCTTTTTAGGCTCAC
>DATGQM010000384.1:0-4427 GCA_035304205.1 Arenibacter sp.
AGGAAGACAAAATAAATCAAGGTTCCTACAAACAGCGCATTTCCTATATGTTTTATCAATCGTAACATTCCGAATATTTATTCTCCCGTTTAACTTAAGCGGATGCAGGATCGATCCGCATTAAAGTTAATAAAAAGATCAAAGCGCAACCTGGACCGGCGGGTAAACCCTCCTAATATGGTACAAAGATGCTCCCTATTATAGGCTCCTTAAATAAAATTGGACCCAATTGTAAGTTTTGATGGATGAGTTGAAACTCAAAGTCGGGAGACTTTGCGCAGCGGGTGTTGTAAAAAGTTGGCAGTGGGCAGTTGCAGTGGGCAGGACGACATTCAAGAAGGCGGCAAGCGCTTAGCGCTTAGCGCCAAGCAATAAAATAGGGGACGCACCCCTACGTCCCCTATTTAAGTTAAAAAACAAATTCCCTTGAGAAAACTATTTTTTATCTTACTTATGAACTGTAAAGATACGCGTCCATATTCAAGGGCATGTGCTTTTTTGATGAAAAAAATAACTAAAATGAAATTAGTTTTGATGTTGTATGTCGCTCAAAAAGTTGTTGTGAACTAAAATCTTCCGGCTTTTGTCCTCCTTCGGGGACAAAAGCCACCTTACCTTAAAAAGGGAAGGAGTGGGCTTTTTTTCAACAAATGTAAATTTAGGGTTCGAACAAAAACTCCTTCCCCTTGGGGAAGGTGGCCCGGCCCCTGACAAGAGGGGCGGGACGGAAGGGGCCATAATTATTTTTTAGAGAAGGTAAAGTCGGGCAACCTAATAATCTCCCCGCCCCTTAATGCCGATTCGTGCGCTAGGATTCCCACGCAGGTAATATTGGCCGACTGTTGGGCATTGGGATAAGGCGACCGGCGATTCACCAGGGAATCTACAAATTCGTGCACCAGATGCGGGTGCGATCCCCCATGGCCTGCACCCTGGGTAAACGATAGGTGCTGCTGTCCTTCGGAATCATACACCCCCTTTGTTGTAAAATGTTGGATTTCCTTCGGCAACAATTTTGCGAAATCGGGACTTTCAATTTCTTCGGGGATTTCGGGTTCCGGTCTCTTGGCGGTATGTACTACCAAGGGCTTTCCCTCTATCAGGGGCCATTCCACGGATTTCTTCGACCCATACACCTCAAAGCTCTCCCTATACTGCCTGGCCACATCAAAAAGGGAACGGTATACCTGTGCGCCCAGATCCGAATTGCGGAATTTGATATGGGTAGTTTCCACCGCAAAGGGAGAATTATAATGGGCGATCAGCTCCTCCCGTATCGTTCCCGAGCCAAAACAGGAAACATATTCGGCTTCCCCCCTGGTCAATGCCAAAACGGGACCTACGCAATGGGTAGCATAGTGCATGGGCGGTAGACCGGGCCAATAATTCGGCCATCCGTCCATATCCTGTTGGTGACTGGCCTTCAAGAACTGTATCTTGCCCAGTTCACCGCTCTCATAGAGCTCTTTCATATACAAAAACTCCCTGGCGTACACCACGGTTTCCATCATCATATAGGTGAGTCCGGTTTCCCGGGTCAGGCGCACGATCTCTTCACATTCCGCTACCGTTGTCGCCATGGGTACGGTACAGGCAACATGTTTCCCCGCCCTTAGGGCCTTTATGGATTGTATCCCATGATCTGGAATGGGCGTGTTGATATGTACGGCATCTATTTCCGGGTCCTGCAATAATTCATCATAGGAAGTATACCGTTTATCTATATTAAAGATATCGGCCAATTCATTTAATTTGTCGGGATTCCGTTGTGATATGGCCACTAAGTTGGCGTTAGGATGTTTTTGATAGATAGGGATAAATTCTGCCCCAAATCCTAGACCAACAATGGCGATGTTTATTTTATTTCCGTTCATAGTTGAATGTTAGAATGTTGAATGTTAGAATGTTATAATGTTGAATGTTAAGTTTACTTCAAAAACCCTGCTAAAAGGTTAAAGAGTTAAAAAGCTAAGGGTTTTGATTCCATATTTTATTAATTGGAATTTCTATAAATCGACTTTTTGTTGAATAAAAGCAATCAACTACTTTTATGAGCAACTTTCAACCTTGAACTTTCAACTTTCAACCTTAAACTTTGAACCTCAAAAGTTCTTTTTAAAAACTTGATCCCCTCGGTGGCAAATTCATCCTGACTTGCAGCCAAGTTTTTCCATATGCACACCGCTCCGGCCAGTTCCTTGATCTCCGGGGTAAAGCTTTCGATCACTATTGCCCCCTTATAATCGATTTCCTTTAATCCCTTCGCCAGATCGCTCCAAGGGGTGAGTCCCGTACCTGGAATTCCCCTGTGATTTTCGGAAACCTGTACATGGATCAACTTATCGCCCACCGTTTTTATGGCCTCTACAATGTTTCCTTCCTCTATGGTCATATGGAACCCGTCCAATAGCACTTTGGCGCTACTGTGGTTCACATCCGCAATAAAGCGCATTACATCCTCCGCCGTATTGATCATATCGGATTCGAAACGATTTAATGGCTCCAAGGCAATGGACAGTCCGTGCTCCTCTGCCATGGCACATACTTTCCGGATATTATGGACGGCAAGGTCCCATTCCCTTTTCCTTTGTTGCGCAGGAAGCATTCTTGCCTTGCCCACGGCAGCATACATTGGGCCCGCCATAAAATCTACTTCCCACAGGTTACAGAGTTCAAAACACCTTTCCAAATAGCGAAAACAATTGACATGAACGGCAACATCTTCACTTGTAAGGTCCTTTGTAGGTCCAAAAGCCCCACAGACTACCGCTTTTAGGCCATTGTCCCTTAAGGCCTGTTTTACTATGGGGCCATTGATCAGTAACGGGTCCTCTACCGGGATCTCCACCACATCGAATCCCATGTTCCTGATCTTAGGGAACAGGGCGATCGATTCTGTATTAAAAGGGGACTCCCATAACCAGGTACTTACCCCATATTCTATTTTATCATTCATCGACTTTCGGTTTAATTATCCATTTATAGAACCTAAAATATCTTTCAATTGGCCTTCACCACCTTCATATTGCCCTGCATGATCCGCCAATGCCCCGGAAAGGTACAGATATAGGGATAATCGCCCGGCTCCTTGGGAGCGACGAACTTTAGGACCACCTTTTTATCAGGGTCCACTATAGCCGTCGCAAAGAGTACTTCGGGCATTACAGGGACATAATTTTTATCGGCACCATCGGCGTCCATGGCCAGTTTATCTGCCGCCATACCTACTTTTTCCTTTTCCCCACGTTTGGTGATCACCAGATTGTGCTGCATAAAATCGGTATTTTCAAAAACCAGCTCCACAGTTTTCCCGGCCTCCACTACAAACTCCGTTATATCATATTTCATTTCGTTCTCTATAACCTTGATGTTAATAATGATCGACTCGCCCTGCTCTTCCAGACTGTCCTGATCCCCCAAATTGGTTTCGCCCATATAGGTGCTGACCAGAAGTTCCCCTACAGTTGTTTTATCAAAAAGTTTGCTTGCCTTTTGGGTATAATCTTCCGCTATCTCATATTTCCATTCCCCTGCCAAAGGAATATTGGCGGGACCGACTTTTAAGAACATTTGTTCTTTTTTACCCCAGATCCCGCCACCGCCACCGGTATCCTCAACCTGGATAGAAACCGTATTTTTACCTGCTTTCAAGATTCCTGCCGGAATCGTATACGTTCTATCGGCCTTATAATCCTTTTCAGTTCCCCCGATCAAGGTTCCATTGATATAAACCTTGTCCGAATCATCGATGGGACCTAGGGAAATGTTCCCGGTTTTGCCCGCACTTGTGGGCGGGAGGTCCACATTCTTCCGAAACCAAATGATGCCATCAATTTGTAATCCCGCATCCTCTATATATTGGGGGAGTTGCATCTTCTTCCAAGCAGTATCATCCATATCGGAAACTTCCCTCGGGCGACCATCCTGGGATTTGATTTCAAAATTCGGGTTAGCGGCCATAAAGGCCGTGGTAAATCCTTTGTGATGCTTACTACCTGCCACATATAACGCACTGGCCAACCACTCGTCCGTATTTATTTGTTTTTCCCCACTTAATCCAAACAACCGCTCCCCTATTTCCATAGAAGGTTCCCTTTCCGCAAAATATAAAAGTGCGGCCAATTGGACTTCGGGATCTTTTTCGTTTAAAACATTCGATTTCAATAAAAATCCATCGTTTCCTTCATTTCGTGGAAGCATCTGTACCACGGCCTTTCTAACCGCTCCCGAAGGGTGGGCGATGGCGCCCTTCACTACCTCCAAGGCTTCCGGATCGGAAGTGACCCCCCCCAAACCTTCCAAGGTCCATAAGGCATGCAATGCCCCCGGGTTCAATCCCAATCCATCTACTTCCTTATCCTTGATCAACTTGTAGAGATCTGAAAAAATAGCCTTGTCCCCGTTTTCTACCAAGAGTCGCTGTGCCT
>DATGQM010000385.1:0-2925 GCA_035304205.1 Arenibacter sp.
ACTCCGGTAACCATCCATTTATTGCCTTTGGGCACGGCCAATAATATTGCCAAGACCCTTCGGATCTCCACGGTGATCGATCGCCATGCGGTAATCAGGGAAAAGAGTATAAAGAGCTTTGATTGTGGAAAGATAAAGGGAGTTCCAAAAACAAAGTTTTTTTTGGAGAGTATGGGTTTTGGCATCTTTCCCCAATTGATCCATGAAATGAAAAATAGTGCGAAAACCGAAGACATTCCCTCGGCTGAACTTAAACAGGCGGTAAAGGTCCTCTTAAAAATCATAAAAACGTTCAAACCCCAAAAAGCAACGATAAAGGCTGACGGGATCAAGATCAAGGGTTCGTTCCTATTGGTCGAGATCATGAATATCCAGTATCTCGGGCCCAACATTAAATTGGCTCCCCAAGCGGATCCCGGGGACGGTTTCTTCGATCTGGTGATGATTCCCGAAAAAGGAAGGGACGCATTGGAGGAATACCTAAAGGGGTCAATGGAGGATTCCGTTGAATATGAAAGTTTGGAAAAATTTGTTAAGACCATTAGGGTCCAACATGTAAAAATTAAATGGGGCGGCACCCAAATGCACGTAGATGACGATCTGGTAGATTATAATGCCGGTAAAAATATCAAAGTGGACGTCCTTCCGGACGTCCTTGATTTTGTCCAGGATATTTGATCGGGGGTATTGACCGCCAAGATGATCCAGTATCCTCCGCCGATTAAAATTTAACGCCAACCTAATCCGGGTGCTACATGCTCTAAGATAGAAGACAGTACGTGTACGTTGTAATCGACCCCTAATGTATTGGGTATTGTCAAAAGGATCGTATCCGCCTCTTGGATAGCTTCGTCCTCGGCTAACTCCTTTATGAGTTGATCTGGTTCTGCGGCATAGCTCCTTCCGAAAATGGCACGTTTGTCCACTTCGATCTTCCCGATTTTATCGACCCGGGCGGTTTCCTGCCCAAAGAGATAGCGATCCTGATCGTTTACCAATGCGAAAATAGACCGACTGACCGAAACCCTCGGTTCGCGATCATGTCCCGCCTTTTTCCATGCTTCCCGGTACAATCTGATCTGTTCGGCTTGCTGTATATGGAAGGGTTTGCCGCTTTCGTCGTACTTCAAGGTAGAACTTTGAAGGTACATTCCATTTTCGGCGGCCCAAACAGCAGTAGCGTTGGAAGCTGCACCCCACCAAATACGTTCCCGCAACCCTTCCGAGTATGGCTCCAAATGCAATAGGCCCGGTGGATTCGGAAACATTGGATAGGGATTAGGTTGGGCAAATCCGACACCTTTTAACTTATTTAGGAATTCCAATGCTTTACGGCGTCCCATATCCGCGTCGGTTTCTCCCTCCACCGGTCCATATCCAAAATAGCGCCACCCATCGATCACCTGTTCCGGCGAACCCCTGCTGATTCCCAATTGCAATCGGCCCCCGGAAATTAAGTCCGCAGCCCCGGCATCCTCCACCATATACAACGGATTTTCATAGCGCATATCGATTACGCCCGTACCGATTTCTATTTTGCTTGTCTTGGCACCGATAGCCGAAAGCAAAGGAAATGGTGAACCTAACTGGGCAGCAAAATGATGTACCCGAAAATAGGCACCATCTAGACCAATTTCTTCGGAAGCGACGGCCAGATCAATTGATTGAAGCAATGCATCACTTGCTGTACGGGTCTGGTAGGCTGGGTGGTCCGACCAATGTCCAAACGATAAAAATCCTATTTTTTTCATATGTAGATATTTATTGTTTTTTAAAGGTCATATGTAATTCGCATATCTTCATTCTGGTTTGCGACCAAATTTCGGTTATGCTCATTTCATAATTTCTTTTTTGCATTGAAATTACCCTTTATTATCTGTTTTCTTTATGTCCGATCGGGTTGAGCTTTATGATCAAGGTGTTGAATAGCACAATAAATACCACAACCGTTATTATTGATTTCATTATGGTTTTTAATTGATGATAATGTAGCTATCCACTGATCTCATAGTCTCTACACGCTGTACTAAGTTAACAAAACTTAAGTCTATTTGCTATATCCATAGGAATTTAGGTTCCATTTAAAAGATTAGATCATAACATAGTGGTACTTAAGTATTCATGTACAACTAGAAACTGGGTGTCAATTTTTTTTGTTCATCCCGATGACTTAAGCATTTATCCATAGAAACTAGGATTGAAACCTTTCCTATTTCTAAATCAGTTGAAAATGATTTGGAGCACAAATACTAATGCAATTGCGGTAATGCCTTGGAAAAATGTTGCAAGCGTATGACTTTTTAATGTTGTTTTTGTATCCATACCCGAAAATTGCGATACGACCCAAAAATAGCTATCGTTGATATGGGAAACGGTCATTGCTCCCGCTCCAATGGCCAATACCGTAAATGTCCGGGATAATTCACTTTCCAATCCTAAACTGCCCATTAAGGGAGAAATAATGGTTGCCGTTGTAATGATGGCAACAGTCGAAGATCCTTGGGCGATCTTAAGAATAGCGGCCAGGATAAACGGCAAAAATATTCCAACATGGACCTCGGAAAGTTGAGATCCTAAAATTTCCCCGAGATTGCTCGATTTCAAGATATTACCGAAAGCTCCCCCAGCACCTGTAATCAGGATGATTATTCCCGCTTCCTTCAGGGAATCGGTAACCCAGTCCAACCGGGTCGATCGGTTTATTTTTTTATTGACCAACCTAAGGGAAAATAAAATACCGATAAATAATGCGACCAAGGGATGGCCCAAGAATACTAATATTTCAAAAAGTGCGCCTTGTCCGAACGGGAAGGATGGGTACTTGGCAATAGATCCTAATGCAATGGAAACGATGGGAATTAGTATTGGGGCAAAAATACTTGGGGCATTTGCATTACTCTCCGCAATTTGATTGTTAGAAAGTAC
>DATGQM010000386.1:0-2293 GCA_035304205.1 Arenibacter sp.
AACAATAAATATCTACATATAAAACAGGAATAACGGGAAGCGATTTATACCTGCCGTTTCATCAGGGCGGTACCGAATTGCTTTAGCATATTCTTTTTTGGTCCGTCTACAGAAAGCATTTCCAGGATGGAAAAAGCCTTGTCGGTATAGGCTTCTATCTCCCTTAAGGTAGCGGCCACCGCCCCGGTCTCCAGGAACAATTCCTTGGCCGTTGCGATCTTGTCGGCCGTATTTTCAGGCTTTACCGAAAATAAGTGTCCCAACTCCTTTACCTGTACGGCAGAACCCTGTTCCAAGGCTTTTAGGTACATATAGGTCTTTTTATTTTCTATAATATCCCCACCTAGCTGTTTCCCAAAACTCTCCGGGTCACCAAAAGCATCCAAATAATCGTCCTGCAACTGAAAAGCGATCCCTAAATTGATTCCAAAATCGTATATCAAATCCTGCTCCCCCCTTGGTCCTCCTACAATTATAGCTCCCATCTTCAAGGCGGCACCGACCAATACGGCCGTTTTGTTTTGAATCATGAGGAGGTATTCGGGGATCGTAACGTTGTCCCTATCCTCAAAATCCACATCGTACTGTTGTCCTTCACATACCGCCATAGCAGTCCGACCGAAGAGTTGCATCAGTTGTTTATAAATAGGATCGGGGTAGTTTTCCAAAAGTTGGTAACTATAGATCAACATGGCATCGCCGGACAGGATGCCCGTGTTAACGCCCCATTTCCCATGTACGGTCTGCTTCCCCCTGCGTAAAGGAGCCTCATCCATAATATCATCGTGCACCAGGGAAAAATTATGGAATACCTCTATGGCCAAAGCAGCGTCCAAAGCCGTTTTGTAATCCCCTTCAAAAATATCGGCGGACATCAGGGTCAGGATCGGCCTTAGCCGTTTCCCCCCTAAATTTAGAATATAGGAAATAGGCTCATATAGATTTACCGGCTCCTTGACCTTACTTTCCCGCTCCAAGTGGGCCATAAAAGCCGACCGATACTCTTCCAAATTCAACATAAATGGATTTTTTTCAAAAATACATCAAAACAGGGCATTTTTCATTATCAATTAAAACCGTTATGATCCTACGATCAAAATTGTCATATAAGGATCCAGCCCAAAAAATCGTATAAATTATTTTTAGCCGTTAACACCATATCTTCTTACATTTGCCTTTTCAAAGACCAAACAGGAAAATGTATAGAAGTCATAATTGCGGTGAATTAAGGGAAATCGATCAAAACAAAGTGGTAACCTTGTCCGGATGGGTACAAACGATAAGGGATAAAGGATTTGTAATATGGGTAGATATACGGGATCGCTATGGAATTACCCAGTTGATTTTTGATGGGGAACGCTCTTCCCAAAAGATAATGGAAACTGCAAGGTCCCTAGGGCGTGAATTTGTAGTGCAGGTGAGCGGTACGGTCTTGGAGAGGGCCTCCAAAAACCCGAATATCCCCACAGGGAATATAGAGATATTGGTCTCTGAAATACAGATTCTGAACAAGTCCTTGGTCCCTCCCTTTACCATAGAGGACCAGACCGATGGAGGCGAGGATATCCGAATGAAATACCGCTATTTGGACATCCGTCGCAATCCCGTAAAAAACAATCTTATTTTCCGTCATAAAGTAAGCATGGAAGTTAGAAAATACCTTTCCGACCAGGGCTTTATCGAAGTGGAAACCCCCTATCTGATCAAATCGACCCCGGAAGGGGCACGGGATTTCGTAGTCCCGAGCAGAATGAACGAAGGCCAGTTTTACGCACTTCCCCAGTCTCCCCAAACCTTTAAGCAATTGCTCATGGTAGGGGGAATGGATAAGTATTTCCAGATCGTAAAATGCTTTAGGGACGAGGACCTACGGGCAGACCGACAACCGGAATTTACCCAGATCGACTGCGAGATGGCGTTCGTGGAACAAGAGGATATCCTGGATGTATTCGAAGGCCTGGCCAGTCATCTTTTAAAGGAAATAAAAGGGGTCTCTACCGGCGCATTCCCTAGAATGACCTATGACGAGGCCATAAAAAAATATGGCAATGACAAGCCGGATATCCGTTTTGGAATGGAATTCGGGGAACTGAATGCAGTGGCCCAGCACAAGGACTTTAGCATCTTTAACGAGGCCGAATTGGTGGTAGGGATCGCCGTACCCGGGGCCGCTTCCTACACCAGGAAAGAATTGGATGCCCTTATAGATTGGGTAAAACGCCCCCAGATCGGGGCAAAGGGAATGATATATGCCAAATACAATGAAGATGGATCTATTAAATCCTCGGTAGAT
>DATGQM010000387.1:0-2183 GCA_035304205.1 Arenibacter sp.
GCCTTCATCGGCAAAACTAAAATATTCCTTATGGGTTATGATGAGATGATCCAATATTTTTATGTCCAAGGCCTCCGAAGCGGATTTCAGTTTCTTGGTAATCTGTTTGTCCGCTTCGCTGGGTTTTAAGGTCCCCGAAGGGTGGTTATGGGCCAGTATGAGTCCGACAGCCCCCAGTTCCAGGGCCCGTTTCAATACCAATCTCACATCTACCAAGGTTCCCGTGATCCCGCCCTTACTTTGTTGTCCGGCGAACAGGATCTTATTGGAATTATTGAGGTACACGATCCAAAACTCCTCGTGCGGAAGTTCTCCCATTTTTGGCTGCAACAGCTCGTAGACACTCTTGCTACTGGTAATCCTTGTAATTTTAAGGGCTTCCTCTCCCCTACGCCTGCGCCCTATTTCCAATGCAGCCATTATGGAAACGGCCTTTGCCTCTCCTATTCCGTTAAACTGTTTCAGTTGTTCAAGGGAAAGTTTCCCCAATTCGTTCAGGTTGTTGTCCACAGCGGCCAAAATACGTTTGGAAAGTCCGACCGCGCTTTCATTGGGACTCCCAGAGCGGATCAAAATAGCGATCAGCTCCGCATCCGAAAGTACGGAATAGCCCTTGTACACCAATTTTTCCCGTGGCTTATCGTCATCGGACCAATTTTTAATGGAAAAGGATGTCGGTTTTTCTTGCATTGGCTAAAGATAATCAATTCTAACAGTGCATTTGAAGATCTATAAAATCCGATCAAGGTGCTATATGACGTTTTATTTTCTCCAGGTCTAGACCCCCATAGTTACCGGAGCTCATCAGCAGCAGTACAGAATCCGTATAGTCCTGCCCGTACACAAATTCGTGGAACGTCCCTGCATCGGTGAAAATCCGCAGATCCCCACGATCAAAGGCCTCGTTTATCTGTTCGGGAGACACTTCTTTAAGGCCTTTGATCTTTACCGATTCGGGCAAATAGAATACCACGGCCATATCCGCCCCATCCAACGCACCCCTATACTCCTTTAAAAATTCTGGATTAAAACTGCTATAGGTATGTAGTTCCAGACAGGCGATCAATTTTCTATCGGGATACTGTTCCTTCACCGCCCTAGTGGTAGCCACCACCTTGCTGGGAGCATGGGCAAAATCCTTAAAAGCGATAGAGGTCCTACCTTCGGCAATTTTCTCCAACCTTTTTGAGGCTCCCTTAAAAGAAGCAATAGCCTCAAAAAAATCGTTTTCATCCACTCCCATATTCTGGCAGATCCATTTAGCGCCCGCCAGATTGCCCAGGTTGTGTTTCCCGAATACCTCGATAGGCATTGGGCCTTCAGGGGTTTCCAAAATGGTTTTCCCATTTTCCACGCTATATGCAGGGGTACGGTACGGTAATTTTCTGATGGTGTTCTCCGAAGCCTCCACTACCTCCCTTACCTTTTCATCCTCTTCATTATAGGTAATACTGCCCCCTTTAACAATACTGTCCACAAACATCCTGAATTGCTCTAAATAATTGTCAAAAGTGGGAAATACATTGATATGGTCCCATGCGATACCGCTCAACAGGGCGATATTAGGGCGATAAAGGTGAAACTTGGGCCTACGATCCATTGCGGAAGAAAGGTACTCGTCCCCTTCCAGGACCATAAAATCGTTCTCTTCCGTTAGGTGTACCATTTGGTCGAAACCGTCCAATTGCGCCCCCACCATATAATCTACCGCTTTGCCATGATAGTGCATAACATGGAGGATCATGGCCGTTATGGTAGTTTTCCCGTGACTCCCTCCTATGACCACTCTGGTCTTATGCTTCGATTGTTCATATAAAAACTCGGGATAGGAATAGATTTTCAGTCCGAGCTCCTGCGCCCTTAAGAGTTCGGGATTGTCTTCCTTTGCGTGCATCCCCAAAATAATTGCCCCCAGACCGGGGGTAATCTTTTCCGGAAACCATCCAAAGGATTCAGGCAAAAGTCCCTTTCCCCCCAAACGGGTCCTGGAAGGCTCAAAAATTACGTCATCACTGCCCGAAACGGTATATCCCTTATCATGTAGGGCCAACGCCAGATTGTGCATGGCACTTCCCCCTATGGCAATAAAATGTATGTGCATTATAATGGATTTTAAAAAGGATAAAGATAGGCATTGCACGGCCTTTTTTTAAAAAAATGACTTGGTTTTCCGCATCCCTTTT
>DATGQM010000388.1:0-3502 GCA_035304205.1 Arenibacter sp.
TTAAACCTACGGAGCTGGAAAAGGTGAATTAGGATAGGGATGAGCAGCAGAAAAAGCCACCAAAGAATTTCCGGATGTTTAAACAGCATTCCAACGTTTAATTTTTCAAATATAAGAAAGAATTTAGTGGGCGATGGTTAAAAAGTTATGAGTTAGGTGTTAGGAGTTATGAGTTTTCTCTAATATATAAATCGTTGCAGCCTTTCAACCCCTTCCCTTGTTAAGGGAAGTTGGCTTCGCATTAGCGAAGTCGGAAGGTTTTTTGTTTGTACCCTTGTTAAGGGAATGTCCATCCAACTGCACTGGAGACTATTCAAGATATGGGATGAACTATGCTCCGCAAAGTCTCCCGACTTTGAGGTTGATATTGCCAAAATACATTTCAAATCATCAAATTGCACTACATCGACCAGTTGCTATATTTAAACGTTGTTCCATTAATCACATTGGGTATTCATTTCCAAATTGGTACATTGATCACATTGGTACATTGGATTCCAACTCCTTTATAGCGGCCAGCATGGCCCTAAAGCAGGCTTCCTGGGTCTTTGGGTCTTCTTCCTTGGTTTTTTGGGCATGGTAACTTTCAATAAATGTGCTGGCAGGGGACCAAACGGTCTGCATGACCCCCATATAGTGGTCCTTTATTTTTTCGGGAGCGTTTTCCTTAAAGAGGTGCATCATATTCACTTGCTCCGTGGCCACTTTTGGGGTACGCCATGGGCAACTGATAACGCTTAATCCTTTTAAGGCGAACAGGGCGGGGGTAGGCACGGCCATTTCATAATGCCAATCGCATATTACTACTGACCTATCGATCAGGTCGATGGCCCTGGCCGTATTGTTCATACTGGCCTCCCACATACCGATCCCGGAGGTGGAAGCATCTATCAGGCGATCGCCCCAGATCCAGAGTCGCTTATTATTCGCCTGCAAATGCCGACTTATTTTATTGACCTCATTGGCGAATACGGTAGCGGGATCCATACCCTGACACCGTGGACACTTATCATCCGCGATATAAAATACTTCGTCCATTCCGGCATGGAAGGCATCCGCTTCAAAAACATCCATTATCTCGTCCACCAGGTCAAAGACCACCCCGTGCACCTCGGGATGTAGGGGACAGTAACTCTTACAATAAAGTCCGTCCGCATTGGGCCATTCATATTTTTCGGGAACGACCACGTGCGGGGTCTCATCAAATTGGGGATAGACCTCAAGGAGTTTATTGGTCTGTTCCGCCCAGCTCTGATGGCCCAGGAGGTTCACTTGGGGTATCAGGTCTATTCCATGTTTTTTGGCCATGGCGACCATTTGTTTTACTTGGGCCTTGGACAAGGGGTTTTCGTCCCTTAATTCGGGACGGGATTCATAGGCATAATTAAAATCTACCCTGAGGACCAAAGTGTTTATTCCATTGGGCCCTAGTTCCTCGTCCATAAATTTCACGAACTGGTCTACCCCGTTCGCATTAGGTGCCGCTATACAGAGTCCCTTTACCTCAAAAACATTTTGGGCCTGTCCCACAAGCGTGGCGAAGGCCATAAATAACAATAGTAGTTTATTCATCTTTTGGTTTTAAATATTTAATTGATCTGGTCGGATTATTTGTTGGGTCCATCTTTATGCAGGGCCTTTGCTATGGCCATTTCCACGAGGGGTTCCATTAGGGCGTATCCCTCGGCGGTAGGGTGTACCCCATCCCCTGCATATTTTTGGGGAAGGCCATTGCGGTCATCCGCCATGGCGGAAAAATAATCCAAATAAACAAACCCGTTGGTTTCGGCATAATCCTTTAATAATTTGTTCAAGATAGGAATTTTTTCATTTGGTCTTAAACCCGGTTTCCATGGATAGTCGAATACCGGCAGCACGGAACAGATGATGACCTTGATACCGTTGGCCTCTGCCAATTGGGCCATGGATTTTATGTTATCCGTTATCATTTCCAGGGTAGAAGGCCCCGTATTTCCGGCAATATCGTTGGTGCCGGCCAAAATGACCACGGCCTTTGGTCCCAGATCTAGGACATCCTGCCTAAACCTGATCAACATTTGGGGGGTTGTCTGCCCGCTGATACCCCTATTGATATAGGGTTTTTCCGTAAAGAATTCCGGTCGGGCATGGAGCCAACCTATGGTAATGGAGTTTCCCATGAATACTATCCTATCCTCATTGGCGGCAGGTCTCAGCAGTTTTTTATTTTCTTCCGAAAAATGGCCTAGACCGGGCCAATCTTGGGCAAGGCATGGGGATGTGGTTAAAAAAGTCGACATAAACAAGGTCAGGGTCGATTTTAAAATTTTCATAAAGAAGAAAGAGTTATAAAGTTGAAGGTTGTAAAGTTGAAAGTTAAGGATTAATCGTTAATGATTAATGGGGAATGTAAATTAAAGAAGGGTTGATAACTTGTCTTTTTGATAAAAAATCCAGGTATTTGTAATCATGGCATTCCTCACATCTCAATACTATGTACTCAATACTATGTACTCAATACTATGTACTCAATACTTAATGCTACTCGATAAATGTACGGAGTAATTCCCGTACGCTCTCAATGTTGTCCACATAATACATGGCCTGGGTCTTTTGTCGGCCTACTTTTACCGTGATAGCGGAGCGGGGCAATTCCTGGAACATGGATTCGTCCGTCCAATCGTCTCCGATCGCAAATACGAAATCGTATTCCCCTGCGGAATATACCCGCATGGCCGCATGTCCTTTGTTTACATTGCTATTTTTGACCTCCATTACCTTATTGCCGTTGAGGACGCTTAGGTTATCGTTGGCAATGAGACTGGTGAGCACATTATTGAGTTCAGTGGCCCGTTTCTGACCAAAATCCGGATCGGTATTCCGGTAATGCCAGGCCAGGGAAAAATTCTTTTCCTCTATAAAACTGCCCGGCGTGCGGTCCACAAAGGAATCCAGAATCGGATAGATTTTCTCCATCCAATCTTTTTTGACGTTTTCCAACATTTTAAATTCTTTCCCGTTTTTAGACATCCACACCCCGTGCTCAACGATCATATTGTATTTCTTGGGCAGGAACCATTTGGTAAAAGTTTCCTTGTCGCGGCCACTGATCAAATATAGATCCGTATTTTTCTGTTCCGAAAATTTGTCCAATAATGCATATAGCCCATCGTCGGGATCAGCTTTTTGCGGATTCTTGTGAAAGCCTACCAGGGTGCCGTCATAATCCAGGAACAGGAGCCTTTTTTTGGCCGTCTTAAAATCCTGTCCGATTTTGGTCATAAGGTTATTGGAGAGTCTGTGCGATTTCCGGAGTTGGTTCCTTTGTTTTTGATTTAATAGGGAAGTCAGAAAATCATTGGCCCATTTATCGACATTGTATCGTTTCAATCTTTTTTGTAACTGGAAGATCCTGGTCTGTTGCTCCTCCGTGGACATATTGATCGCTTCGTACAGGGCATCGGCAATTTCTTCAAAATCATTGGGATTTATCAGAAGGGATTCGTTCATTTCATTGGCAGAA
>DATGQM010000389.1:0-3037 GCA_035304205.1 Arenibacter sp.
CAATTTGTAATTAAACATGACCGGGACGATATTTTTCGGTTTGCTGCCCTACAGAGCACCATTGGAAGGAAGTTAACGCAGGAGCGGGGCATTGATCCCTCCCAGGTAGATTCTATAGTGTTAATAGAGCCCGGGGTCGCCTATTATACCAAATCTACGGCCGTCCTAAAAATTGCCCGATCCCTTGGTGGCGTATGGGGGGGCATGGCACGGGTCCTGGAATGGATACCGGAAAGAACTCGGGACCGGGTTTATGACCATGTGGCAAAAAACCGGTACCGCTGGTATGGCAAAAAGGATGCTTGCATGGTACCTACGCCCGAATTAAGGGCCAAATTCTTGGACCAACAGGAAAATACGTAGAGACGCATGATCATGCGTCTCCAGAAAATCGACATAGAATGCAATTAATTGATAATTTAAAGATTTAGATTATGGAATATCGTATAGAAAAAGATACCATGGGCGAGGTTAAGGTTCCGTCCGACAAATATTGGGGAGCCCAGACGGAACGCTCCAGAAATAATTTCAAGATCGGTGCGCCCGCCTCCATGCCCTTGGATATCGTGTACGGCTTTGCCTACCTAAAAAAGGCGGCAGCTTATGCCAATTGTGAATTGGGCGTGCTTCCAGCTGCAAAAAGGGACCTTATTGCCCAAGTCTGCGACGAGATCTTGGAGGGCAGGCACAACGACCAATTTCCCTTGGTCATCTGGCAGACGGGCTCTGGAACCCAGAGCAATATGAACGTCAACGAGGTAATTGCCAATAGGGCCCAGGAAATTTCGGGAAAAAAGATCGGGGAAGGGGAAAAGACCATCCAGCCCAACGACGATGTAAACAAATCCCAATCCTCCAACGATACCTTCCCGACGGGAATGCATATTGCCGCCTATAAAAAAATTGTTGAAGTTACTATTCCCGGGGTGACCCAACTCAGGAATACCCTGGATAAAAAGGCAAAGGAATTTGCCAAGGTGGTAAAAATTGGGCGTACCCATTTAATGGACGCCACTCCCCTCACCCTGGGCCAGGAGATTTCCGGTTATGTTTCCCAACTCGATCACGGATTAAGGGCATTGGACAACACCTTGGACCACCTTAGTGAGATAGCGTTGGGAGGAACGGCCGTAGGTACCGGCCTGAACACCCCTAAAGGTTATGATGTAAAGGTAGCCGACTATATTGCGGAGTTTACGGGAATGCCATTTAAAACCGCTCCTAACAAGTTCGAGGCCCTAGCGGCGCACGATGCCATCGTAGAATCGCACGGGGCCTTAAAACAACTTGCCGTAGCCCTGAACAAAATCGCCAATGATATTAGAATGATGGCATCCGGCCCCAGATCGGGGATCGGGGAAATAATTATTCCCGCCAATGAACCGGGAAGTTCCATAATGCCCGGAAAAGTGAACCCTACCCAATGTGAGGCCCTTACCATGGTATGCGCCCAGGTAATGGGCAACGATGTGGCCATAAGCGTTGGAGGGACACAGGGACATTATGAACTAAATGTCTTTAAGCCCATGATGGCGGCCAATATGTTGCAATCCGCACAATTAATAGGGGATGCCTGTGTCAGTTTTGATATAAATTGTGCCGTAGGTATCGAACCCAACCATGAGGTAATAAAGCAATTGCTCAATAATTCCCTAATGTTGGTAACGGCATTGAACACTAAAATAGGGTATTATAAAGCCGCTGAAATTGCCAATACGGCCCATAAAAACGGGACCACCCTGAAAGAAGAGGCCATTAATCTAGGCTATGTAACCGCCGAGGAGTATGAGGAATGGGTAAAACCCGAGGATATGGTCGGGTCTTTGTAAGGTTTGAGGTCCAAAGTTTAAAGTTCAAAGTTGATGGCATAAAGCTTAAGGCCTATAGCCCAAGAACAGTTGGCTGTAGCAGTGGGCAGGATTGAAAGGCCTCGCAGACCGTTGGTGTTAGTAAATATCTGGCTGGCCACTTTAATGTCTGAAGGTCCAGGAAGCATGACGGACACATAGGACAAAATACATGCAGAAAGCTACTTTTAAATTAATTTGTCGCCTATTTAGTTGATTTCCATTTATTTTGATTAATTTATGTGTGTATTTCGTTCACTAAAATTTTGATTTTATATGCCATTATACATGGATATTCATATGGTTGGGAAACTCGGGATGGAGGACGCCAAAAAAGCGCATTTGGCTGATTTGGCCGTGCAGGAAAAATATGGGGTAATCTATCATCAATATTGGTTTAATGAGGAAGCGGGCACAGTGTATTGCCTTATGGAGGGTCCCGACAAGGAATCATGTGCAGCCACCCATTTGGAGGCCAATGGCTTAGCGGCCTGTCAGATTGTGGAAGTAGAAGGTGGTTTATATGATGTTTTCATGGGCGTAGACCAGAAGGTGGATGACCATGGGATGGTAAGACATGAAAGTGGGGAGATCGATACGGGCTTCCGATACATATTTACCCTGAGCATTATTGCAAACACCACCCTTTCGGATTCTATTAACTTCGATCAGCTGAAATTACCAAAAATTCCGAAAAGAAAGGCACTTCAGATCATTAATGAACACAACGGGAATGACATAAGCACGAAGGGTTTTGATTGTATAATTGCTGTATTTCAGGATGCTAAAAGCGCTCTTAAATGCGCCCACGAAATCCAACGGGAATTTTTGAAATACCGTTTAGATAACAGTCGGAATAAAATTGACATTTCCTTTAATATGGGCATCAGTATCGGCCAGCCCCTCACTGAAAAAGAGGGATTTTTTGTAAAGGCCATCCAAATGAGCCAAAGATTATGCCTAATTGCCGGAGATAAGGAAATTATTACCTCCCGGATATTTGAAGACTATTGTGATATCGATGAAAAAGTTAAAAATCACATTGGACTCCGTACTATTAAACCTTCAGAACAGGAATTTCTGGGCAATCTGCTGGATGTTATCGAAAATGGGCTTTCCGACGAATCTTTTGGGGTAGATTTTCTTTGCAGGGAAATCGGTGTAAGCCAGCCCCAGCTGTACCGAAAGGT
>DATGQM010000390.1:0-4677 GCA_035304205.1 Arenibacter sp.
CTCGACAATTTGTTGCCCTGCTTGCGGGATAACGGATTTCTGGGAAGAGTTGCATGCCATGCTAAGGCCCAGTGCAACGAACAAGATTTTTTTCATATGTGATATTTATTGTTTTTTAACGGGTGTAACTTGCCCGACTACTTCGTTCAGGCGGGTTCGCATATCGCTAATTTATATTTGCCCGCCAGAATGAATCTTTAGGGCTGGCGACAAATTTTCAGTGATGCTCAGTTCATTATTTTGTATTTATTTCTGAATTTGGCAAAAATAGGGAAATAAAAAGGAAACGGTCCCGGCAGAAATAAAAAGTATCGTTAAAGTGTCGTCCATAACCCGGGTCTATCAAAAAAACTTAATGGTAAATCCGCCAAATATAAATTGTTAAAGTGTTAAATTAGCAAAATATAGAGAATTTGGGATAATAGTTAATTTAATATCAATTTTAAATGATTACAGGGGAGAACTACATTGGGGCAGAACGATCTGCAAAGGGTAATAAAACATATTCCACTTTCGATCCAAAATTAAATAAGCCTACGGAATGGACTTTTTATGAAGCAGATCATGAGGAGGTCAATAGGGCAGTGGAAAAGGCCGAAAGGGCATTTGAAACCTATAGTATGTTTTCAGGTGCGCAAAAGGCACAATTTTTAAATGCTATTGCAGATAATATTAATGCGCTGGGGGACGAATTAATAACGGTCTATGTCCAGGAATCCGGACTTCCAGAGGGAAGGGCAAAGGGCGAAAGGGGAAGGACCATGGGGCAGTTAAGGGCATTTGCAAGTTTATTGGAAGAAGGCTCCTGGGTAGAGGCTACCATAGACACGGCACAACCTGCGCGGGAACCCCTACCCAAGGTTGACCTTCGGAAAATGTTGGTGCCCATTGGTCCAATAGCCGTATTTGGGTCCAGTAATTTTCCTTTGGCCTTTTCAACCGCAGGTGGCGATACGGCCAGTGCCCTGGCGGCGGGATGTCCCGTAATCGTAAAGAGCCATCCCATGCATGCGGGAACCGGGGAATTGGTAGCTTCCGCCATAATTGCGGCCGCCAAGAAAACAGGAATGCCCGATGGCGTATTTTCCAACCTGAACAGTCGTGACTTTGAAGTTGGACAGTTATTGACCATGCATCCTAAGATTAAAGGGGTCGGATTTACAGGTAGTACCAATGGGGGAATGGCCCTGTACAGACTGGCCGGTCAACGCCAGGAACCTATTCCCGTTTTTGCCGAAATGGGCAGTATCAACCCTGTTGTAATATTACCGTCCGCCCTGGAGGAAAAAGGAGAGGATTGGGCCAGTGCCTATGCTTCATCCATAACGCTTGGTGCGGGACAGTTCTGTACCAATCCAGGGCTTATCCTGGGAATAAAGGGATCGGCATTATCCACTTTCATAGCTTCCTTGGGTTCGGAAATAGAAAAAATAGACCCTTCCTGTATGTTGCATCCCCATATCCATGAAGGTTATGAAAAAGGGAAAAAGGAATTATCCGCCCAACCCAAAATAATAAAGGTAGCGGATTTTAAGGGCGATCTATCCCCAAACTATGCCGGACAAAAGATCCTAACGGTAGATGCAGGCGATTTTTTAGGGAACCCCATTCTCCACAAAGAGGTTTTTGGTCCCTTTTCCATTGTAGTCCAATGTACCGATAAGGCCGAGTTGGTTGCCGTAATCCAGAATTTGGAGGGACAATTAACGGGGACTATATTGGGGACCGAACCGGAAATTAAGGATTGCCCCGATGTCGTCGGAGCCCTGCTACAAAAAGTTGGCCGGATCATATTTAACGGCGTACCGACCGGGGTGGAAGTCTGCTCCTCCATGTTGCACGGAGGTCCCTTCCCGGCCACAACGGACAGTAGGTTTACCTCCGTAGGTACCTCTGCCATAAAAAGATGGGTAAGGCCCGTCTCGTTCCAAAGTTGGCCGGAAGAATTATTGCCACCTTCCCTCCAGAACAGCAACCCCTTGGGGATTATGAGATTGCTGGACGGCGAACATACCAATCGGAATATCTAAGGTAGCAATGGATTAATGTAGCAATGTGTTAATTTGAGAATTTGTCAATTTGAAAATTTGTCAATTTGAAAATGCGATAGGGGAAATGGTTTTTAATGTTTCAATGTAATAATCCGTCAATTTGAATATTGGTCGGTTTTGTAATATTATTCGATAATTCATTAATAATGAACATTCCCCTATATGCAATTTTAACATTCAAACATTCAACATTCAACTTTCTCCCAAGAGATAAAATCCGCCCTTCGTCAATATTTGATCTGGGGAATTAATATTTCCCAGATCGGTAATGGCCGTATACCCATTGTACCGTTCCCCGATCTTCACTTCCTCGGGGCGAAACGTTCTTACCCCGTTTTCTTCCTTATCCAAGACCAATACGAAGTACTTGTCTTCCAGCTCAATAACGGCCGTATCCGGTAAGGAGGTACGTATTTTGTCCTGGGTAAATATTTCGGCCTCCACGAACATACCTATCGCGAAATTATAATTTTCATCCTCCGCTAAATGACCGTGGACCTTTACGGTCCTATTTTTAGGATCGATGGAAGTACCCACCAAATAAACTTCAGCTTCATAATATTCCTTGGAGACCTCTGGAATCCTAAAACGTATTTCTTGATTTTTTTTAATATTAAGGATGTCCTTTTCAAATACGGAAAGCTCCACATGTATATGATCGGTATTTACTATTTCCATTATGATTTCCGAAGGGGAAACGTATTGTCCGATACTAACATTTACCGCAGTGACGTATCCGGAAATGGGGGCATAAATGGTCGCTTCCGGGGTAAGGATTCCTTTTTCCGCATTTTCGGGCGAGATATTCAGCATCCGTAATTTTTTACGGAGTCCGTTGTAAATGGCCAGATTACGTTTATAATCGCTTTCCGCCTTTAAAAAGTTCTTTTGGGAGGTTATCCGCTCTGCCAACAAGGTTTTTTGCCGGTCGTATTCCGATTTCAGGTAGGCGAGTTGCTCCACGGCCTCCAAATATTCTTGCTGCATTTGAATAAATTCCGGGTTCTCCAAACTTACCAAAACTTCTCCTTTTTTTACGATGTTCCCGATCAGCAAGGGTGTATGTTTGATATACCCACCGGAAAAGGCACTGATCACGGCCTTGTTCTGCGGGGGAATATCTATTATTCCCGCAACAGTAACAAGGGTAGCGAAGTTTTGTTCCCCAAGGCCGCCCAACTCCATGCCATCACCTTCAAATTGGGCATCCGTAACCTTAATGGTCGTGGGGCCTTCCGTGGTTTCATTAATGGTCTGGGGTGCTTCGTTTTTCGTGCCCGTATCCCCGCATGCGGAAAAGCAATATAAAAAGATTGAGAAAAGGGTTATATATAATATTCGTAGCATGGTATTTATTTTATAGGTTTAAAAAATTGATTGCGATAATGGTCTGATTATAATCATTTAGATGTGCTAAATAGGAAAGGGTGATCTGATACCCGTTTTCCATGCTCAGGATATACTGAAAATAATCGATTTCCCCACTTTGATAGGCCAAGGTGGCGGTCTTTATAATTTCTTGCGAGAGGTCCCGGCCTTCTTTTTCGTAGTAGGCAAGTACCGTTTCATATTCCTGTAACCGTTCCCTGAGTAACCGGTGTTTCGACCTCAGTTGTACTTCAAAATCGTCTGCCTCGGCCTCTGTGACCCTTTCGGCTATTTTTGATGCCTTTATCCGGGATGCGTTCCCACTGAACAACAAGGGTATCTTTAGCCCCACTTTGAACCCGTACAGGTGTTCGCCCAAGGTAGGATTTGTGCCCTGAAAATAATTCAGGTCGATATCTGGCAACAAATAGTGCTTTTCCAAGCGATTTTTGGCCCTAAACAGATTCCCTTGGTTTTTATATTGGGCCATTCCTACATGCTCCTCCAAATTTAATTTGGACAGCTCCAGTTTTTCCATGGGCATGGTCTTAACGCGGAGCAACGTATCTGGCTGTACGGTTTTGAGAAGCTCTATATACGCCATCCTGGTATGGCCGGATGCTTGGTCGTATTGCAGTTGGATTTCTTGTTTTTTGGCCTGAGCCGTTATTTTTTCCAGGTAATTGCTTTCGCCCAGTTCGAATCTTCGCTCCGCCGAATGTGAAAATGTATGGTACAATTCGTTTAATTCGCGATACACATCCTCTTTTTGTCTGGCGTACATTAAGGCATGGTAGTCCGAGGCCAGTTCCTGCTCCAGTTTCTGTACCTTAATGGCATAGCTGCTGTTTTCCAGATCGTATTGGGCCTTTTTGACACTTTTTTCCGCAAAATAGACGGTGGGAAAAAGAAAGCCCTGTTGGATACCAAAAACTTTTAGGGGCCTGTTATTAAAGGCGATATTGTTTTGGTCATATTCGTAGTACAGTTCCGTCTTCTCAAAATTAAACGCACTTCCTATCAGGGCCCGTGATTCGGAGGTTCGTAATTCCGATGCCTTTAGACCTTGATTATTGCTATAGGCCAGAGCCCTTAGCGCTTCATAATCCAGTTCCTTCCCCTGTGCGCTGGCCCAGCCTGTGCAAAGTAAAAATAGCAGGCCTAAGCCCAGGGTGTTTTTAGGACTGGCCGGCCTTATTTCTTCCTTTTCCTTGGAAGGGTTAAATAGGGAGTAGAGGATAGGGAGTACCACCAAGGT
>DATGQM010000391.1:0-2896 GCA_035304205.1 Arenibacter sp.
CCCATAAAGGCCCCGCTTGGATTTCCCCTTGAATTTATCGGAAACAAAGAGGGGTACATGGGGCTGGGGATGTGCCACATATAAAAAGAACGGGTTCTCTTTGTTCCTTTCAATAAATCCCACGCTTCTTTCCGTAATCCGGGTGGTGAGGTCGGACTGGTCGGTAAGGGTGTCGATTACTTTTTTGTTTTCGTATAACGGTAAGGGCCCAAAATTAAAAATAGGCCCCTGTTGGGGGTGCAATGGCCACATATCATTGGAATAGGGGATGCCGAAATATTCGTCGAATCCCTGATTGTTCGGCATAAATTGTTCATGGTCCCCCAAGTGCCATTTTCCGAATATGGCGGTCTTATACCCGATAGATCTGAGCATTTCCGCAATAGTGGTTTCGGAGTTATTTAATCCTGTTCCGGCATTGGGCATATATGCCCCGTGTATACCGATCCGATTGGGATAGCATCCCGTTAAGATCCCGGCCCTAGAGGCCGAGCATACGGCCTGTGCGGCATAATAGCTCGTGAGCTTGACCCCCTCTTCGGCCATCCTGTCCAAATGGGGCGTGTCTATGTCCGGGGAACCGAAGGTACCCAAGTCCTGATATCCCTGATCATCGGTAAAGATCAGGATTACGTTGGGGGGTGTCCTTGGCTTTGGCTCCTCTTTTTTCTCCCCACAGGAAAACAAAATGATCAGTAAAGGAATAAAGACTAGAATACGGCTCATGGATTTATTTTTAATTAAATATAAGGGGAAAGTACGTAAAAAGCGAAGATAGGGAATTTGTATCCCACGATAGGGTAGGATAAAGTGTTTTGGTTCACTTTAGGGTAGGGGACATCGAATTAGTGTCCTTTTGGACCGTCGTAATAATTGTTCTTGATGGAGTCCATTTTTGCCTTGCCGGTCGCGATCTGGGTAATCTTTTCCCAGATCGGTTCCTTGACCAAGGATCTTAGCGGTTGGGGAAGTTGGGGGATTTTATGGAAAACATTTTCGAGCTTATTGTCCCAGATCTTATAATATTTTAGTAGATCGTCCGGATATACCACTTTTCTTTTGGTGCCTTCGTCCATTCCCCGGAACGGGGCCGGAAGGTTTAGATATCCATAATCGTCCGTCAGTTGTTCGCCTATTTGGATATCGCGAATGGCCAGTTCAAAATCGTAGGCCGTAGTCAGGCAATTGGAATTAAAGCTGTGGTTTACATAGCGGGCATTGTCCCAACAAAGAATATACCTTCCCCTATTGTCCCTAAAGGTATAGGTGTCCAAAATATTCTGATAAATGGGTTCTAACGATTCCAGTTCCTTCTGGGAAAATTCCCGGTCCAATCTGTCCAATACCCAAGTAATGGTCCCTGCGGGAATAAGTGCCGTGGCCACCACGCCATATCCTATTTCCTTGTTTATGAACTGTAGTTCGGTATGGGGATGGATCATGGCGTATTAACAATTTTTTCCGGACCCGAATCATGGTACTTGCCGTTAAGGAAAGATAAGTAAAATTTTGATCCGTTGACCGGTCGAATAAAAATAGGGGGAGCTTGCTTATGAGAGGTAAAGGTCGACGAGGCCTTCCGGGGTTTCCACAAAAATTGTCTTGTTCTCGCGGTCTACTTTTAGGATGATCTCATCCCGAATGGGGATCAATAGCTGTTTGTCCGCAAGCCTTATTTCAAACAAGGCCTGGGGCGTGGAGTCGTTAATGCTTTCTATGGTGCCAATACGGCCGTGTACCTTATCCTCCACGGAAAAACCGATCACTTCGTGATAATAGAATTTATTTCCCTTTAATTTGGGCAAAAAGCTAAGGGGGAGATAGATCTCGGAGCCCATTACCTTGTCGGCATCCGATTCATTGGCTACCTCTTCAAATCTTACGCGCAGTAAACTGGATTTTTGAAGATTGCTTTTTTTAATTAAAAATGGAACCAGATTGTTTCCCAGGGAAACGAATACTGATTCCATTTTTTCGTATAATTCGGGTTCATCGGTATCCAATTTAATGAGTACCTCCCCTTTAAAGCTATGTTTGGAAACGATTTTTCCCAGGTAGAAACATTCTTCCTTTGTCATCGTTTCTATATAACTATTCTTTTTCTGGGGTATCTTCGGTCGCTTTAGGAGCTGCCGGGGCTTCTTCCGCTGCAACTTCAGGAGCCGCCTCTTCTGTAGCGACCGCTTCTTCAGTAGCTGTTGCTGCCTCTTCCTCCGCAACTACCGCCTCTTCGGCAGGTGCTTCGGCTTCCGCTGCTATCGCCGCTCTTTTTTCGTTTACTTCCTTTTCGGCCTGTAGGGCTTTTGCCTTTGCATCTGCATCCACTTTTGCCAAACCTTCTACTTTTGAACCGACGATCTTACTTTTTTCTTCCAACCAGGCGTTGAATTTCTCCTCTACCTGTTCTTCCGTCAAAGCTCCCTTGCGTAGGCCGCCCAATAGGTGATGTTTTAAAAGTACCCCTTTGTAGGATAAGATCCTTTTTGCGGTATCCGAAGGCTGCGCCCCGTTCTGTAGCCATTTTACGGAACTGTCAACATTCAGTTCTATAGTGGCGGGGTTGGTATTGGGATTGTAGATACCTAATTTTTCCAAGTATTTACCATCCCTCTTCGCGCGGGAATCCGCAGCTACTACCCAATAAAAGGGTTTTCCTTTTTTTCCGTGTCTCTGTAATCTGATTCTAACTGGCATATCACATTAATTTGTAGGGTGCCCGACCCTTGGTTATTAATTCTTTATTTTGCTTTTATCTATTAAGCGGGTGCAAATATACGTTTTTTATATGATGCGGCAATTTTTTTTTGAATTAACCATGATGATGGACCAAAGTTGATAACTCCTAACAAATCCCCTTTTAAAACGCCCTGTAGTTCCGTAATTTTATAGGCTGATA
>DATGQM010000392.1:0-2860 GCA_035304205.1 Arenibacter sp.
TCCTTCCCAATTTAATGAAAACTGGGCCCTGTACCCGGAGATTCTAAAAAACTATGCGATCCATTACCAGACCGGGGTGCAAATTCCGCAGGAATTGATCGATAAGATCAAAAAATCGGGGACCTTCAACCAAGGATATAGTCTAACGGAAAACCTGGCGGCCTCCAATTTGGATATGGAATGGCATACTATTAAGGCGGACGCTAAGATAACAGATGCCAATGCCTTTGAAAAGGAAGCTTTGCACAGGACCAAATTGGATGTGGTATCTGCAGTTCCCCCACGATATAGATCCACCTATTTTTCCCATATTTTTGGAAGTGGGTATGCTGCGGGCTATTACTCGTATCTATGGACGGAAATGTTGCACCACGATGCCTATAATTGGTTCGAGGAACATGGCGGGCTTACCCGCGGGAACGGACAACGTTTTAGGGACATGGTCCTTTCTAGGGGAAATACATTGCCCTTGGAGAAAATGTACAGGGACTGGCGCGGTAGCGATCCCAAGATCGAACCCATGCTTAAAGCAAGGGGATTACAATAAATATCTACATATGAAACAGGACTATCCCAAAAAAGTATATTTGAACGGGGAGATCGTGGATGCGGCATCTGCCAAGATTTCCGTATTTGATAGGGGCTTCCTGTTCGGGGATGGTATATATGAGGTCATGGTCCGAATAAACGGACGCTTTCTTTACGGGGAGGCCCACTTAAAACGCCTTGAGGAGGGACTGCGTAAAATTAATATCCCTTTTGATACCTCTATGATTGCCAATGAAATTCCCAAACTCCTCCAGGCTTCGGAATTAGTGGATAAGGATTGCCTGCTATATATTCAGATAACTAGGGGAGTGGCCCCTCGAAAACACGCATTTCCGGATTCGACCAAACCCACCTTTATGATGTATGCCACGCCATATATACTGCCCGATATCAATATGGTACAGGCATCCGTTGTGACTTCGGACGATTTTCGGTGGTCGCGCTGCGATATAAAAACCATTTCCCTGTTGGGCAATGTAATGGTCAATCAATACGCTGCACAACAAGGTTGTTATGAGACCGTATTGTTAAGGAACGGCGTGGTTACCGAAGCTTCCCATAGCAATGTGTTTTTTGTAAGGGACAAGGTAGTCTACACACTTCCGGCCAATAAGCATATCCTAAATGGCATTACCCGACAGATCGTGCTGGAACTATGTGCCAAATTAGGCCTGGAAGTTAGGGAAGAAGGCATTGAAAAAGAAGCCATTTTTAAAATGGACGAAGCCTTTTTAACGGGTACGACCACCCAGATCGCATCTATAATGCAACTGGACGACCATTTCTTTTATCAAGGCGGACAAGTAGGTGAAATAACCAAAAAATTGCAAGAAGCGTTTATTGCCATTAAAAATTGAAGCGTGTTTTGTCTTAACATAGGTTGCCCTCCATGATCCTGTCCTACTTGGTCCGACTTCAATACACCGTTCTTTCCCGAATAGGAGTTGTTAAATTATGCCAAAATTTCGTTGTTTTACAAAATAATTTGGCGGGGATTTAAAAAATCATGAAATTACGGCGGCAAGACAAAAATCGATTTTTTAGGAAGCCCCTTTCATTGTGGTCTACAATCCCACATTAACTGTTTCGCCCTAAATTATCGAACTATAAATTTTAATGATATAATTAGGCCAAACCTAATCGATACAAACCAATTAAATGAAAATAAAACATATTGTTTATACTCTCCTGTTTTTGGGTCTATCCGCCCTTATCGTATATCGGATCGTTCAAAATAAGGAACTTGGGAATACTGGACCCAGCTCCAATAATTTGCCCACGACGGTATCCGGACTTATTTTAAGGCCCCAAGTATTTGAGGACAACCTTTCCCTTTCCGGATCTTTGGAGGCCAATGAACAGATCGATGTACGCAGTGAGGTCTCTGGCATTGTGGAGAGCATCAACTTTAAGGAAGGGCAGAAGGTCGATAAGGGACAGGTCCTATTTCGGGTAAACGATATCGAGATGCGGGCAAAACTTGCCCAAACGGAGAGTGCCCAAAACTTGGCGTCGGAAAATGAGCGGCGTGCGAAGCTCCTTTTGGAAAAGGAAGCTATAAGTCAAGAGGAATACGACATTTCAAAAGCTGATCTGCAATCCACCCGGGCAGAATCGCAACTGACCGCCGCCCAATTATCGAAAACTACGGTAAGGGCCCCGTTTTCGGGAACGATCGGTTTAAGGGCGATCTCCATGGGAACCTATGTTACCCCTGCCACCCCTATAGCAAAACTGATCAACACCAATCAGTTGAAGATCACCTTCTCCATTCCCGAGAAGTATGCCGCCCAGATGAAGGTGGGCAATACCCTGTTTTTTACCACTTCCAATTCCAAGGAACGATATACCGCCAAAATATATGCGATAGAACCAGAGGTGGAACTGGCGACCCGAACATTGAAAATGCGTGCCATAGCCGAAAACCCGGAAGGGAAATTATATCCAGGAACTTTCGCCAATGTACTGTTACCCTTGGAGGTTGTGGATGACGCCCTCTTGGTGCCCAGCGAATCCCTGATCCCTATCCAGAACGGGAAAAAAATATTCGTTTTTGAAAATGGAAAGGCCAAGGAAGTAGTAGTAGAGACCGGTGCACGGACAGACAGTCTGGTACGGGTTATTTCCGGCCTTTTTCCCGGGGATACCATTTTAACCTATGGCGTCATGGCGTTAAAAAATGGCACGCCCGTAAAAGTAAACCTGGAAGGGCATCCACCTAATCCCCAATCGAGATGAGTTTATCTACCCTAAGTATCAAGCGCCCGGTCCTGACCATTGTAATGAATATTTCATTGGTCCTTTTCGGGAT
>DATGQM010000393.1:0-2760 GCA_035304205.1 Arenibacter sp.
CGGAACTTGGCAAGGTACATGGAGAGGACACCAAAAACGTCCTCGGAAATCCTAAATCGATACAATGCAACTATATAGCAGCTAGTTATCAGCGTACTTTTTAAAATAATATTGATAAGGGGGTGAAAAGATAAGGGCAGAAAATAAAAAACCAGGCTCAATGCCAGAAGAAGCAGCAAAACCTTGATCGTTTCGAGGGTAATGGGCTGGATATTGAATTTAACCTTCACATAGGCCAATTTAATACTATTGTATATAAAGAAGGCCATAAAGCTGCCGACTGCCGCACCATCGAGCCCGTATTCGGGAATCAACCACATATTGAGCAGAATGGTCAATACGGCCAATAAGACCCCCAGGAGCAACAGGGCCCGATAGAAAGCGGAATTGTAGAGAATGGCATTATTGTTCCCTAAAACGGCATCGTATACCTTGGCCAAACCCAATATGAATACAATGGTATATCCTCCCCGATAACTTTCCGGTAATAGGTGGTACAGATCCCCCAAGTTTAGGATTATCAATATAAATAGGAGTCCGGATACGATAAACAAGGTCAATGAACTTTTCTGGTATAATCGCTTTAGGCCCGGCCTATCGTTTTTATGAAGGATCTCGGCAGTTAATGGGTAGGTGATATTGTGCATGGACCTGGAAGGGACGGCAATTACCATCGCAATGTACCCTGCCACACTGTAATAGGCCACGTTCTCGATCTCTATAAACTGATTGATCATCACCTTGTCCACTTCCAGAAGCACGATCGCAGCAGACCCCCCCAGAATAATAAGGGCACTATACCCTACTATTTCCCAAGTGTTGGCGGGAAGGTTAAAATTAAATTTTAATCGCTCAAGCCCAAGGGCATAAACGATCATGATCAAGGTCCTTACAAGATAAAGCAGCACTAGGGCGTCAAGAAAGGCGATCACCGTAATGACGTCAAAATAGATCATCATTAAAAGTAGGGTAACCAATATCCTACTAAAGACCTCCTTCATGAAATTACCAAAAACCGATTTCATTTGGACTTTCGCCCAAGCGTAAAACACTTCAAAATAGGCCATGGCGACCCCGATGATAAAAATATGCCACACATAGCCCTTAACAACGGGGTTTTCTTGGGAAAGAAAGTTCCCGATAGTCTCATTGGCCAAGTGCGAAAGTAGGGCGATGGGGGCTATTAAAATCAATGGAAGTAGGACCATTAAGGTTAAAAAGGCATCCCTACCTTTGCCTTTCCCAAAACCGGCATAATACTTCACCAGGGCATTGGGAACCCCGAAGGCCAATAGCGGCATTAGGACGGCGGAAGCGGAGAGGATAACGTTCACCAGTCCAAAATATTCATCCGTAAGGAAACGGGTATATAAAAATAACAGGTTCATGGCCCCGATCACAAAGCCACAGTAAGTGATCAAGGTATTGTTCAAAGATTGTTTTAATACTATTCCCATTGTTTTATCTGCTTGGCTAATTCCCCGGTCAATTCCCGTCTATGATAGGGTGCGATTTGGGCGGACGGCAATGTAAGTTGTCCGTTCCTGTACTCTTGGAACCATTGTAACAAGGTAAGTTTAAATTCATCAAACTGTTGATAGGTATAAATCTTTCCCGTATGCGAGGCCTTTACTAGGTCCGCTACTTCCCAATTTTGGGGACCTACCCCTAAAATCGGCCTTCCGGCGGCCATATATTCGAACACCTTGCCAGGAATGATCCCGCTGGTCTCATGGGAATCAATTTCTATGAGCAAGAGCACCTGCGATTTTTTTTGGTATAACAGGGCATCATCATGGGAGAGATAGCCCAAAACCTCGGTATACGGCCATAAACCGTGTAAATGTATACTTTCCATAACCTCGTTGCTGACCACACCGGCCAACCGCAATCTAAAATAACGTCTAAAATCCCTGTCTTCCCGTATGAGTTCGGATAAGGCCTTCCAGAAGCTTATAGGGTTTCTCCCAGAAAGGAGAGATCCGATGTGGGAAACGGTAAAATTGTCGTCCAGATCCATCGGTTTTTCATCCATGGAATCATATCCATTGGTAATTATTGCGATAGGTTTCGTGGTCGATCGGGAAAACTCTTCCTTGGTCGTTGCACTGGTAACTATGATCTTATCGGCATCATTGAGTACCGAACGTTCCAATCGCCTGTGCTTTTCTTGTGCCCAAGAGGTCAGCCTTAATTTTTTATGATATCCTATCGAAGTCCATGGATCCCTAAAATCGGCGATCCAGTTTACCGGGGAGATTCGCTTTAAACGCTGCCCGATAAGATGGATGCTGTGGGGCGGGCCAGTGGTAATAATGGTATTGATCCCTTCTTCCGCGATCAATTTGGATAAAAATTTCACGGACGGGCCTACCCAAAATACCCTGGCATCGGGGATAAACAGATTTCCCCTTACCCATAAGAGCATTCTCTCCAGGACCGATTGGTTCCGGGAAGCGATTATCCCCGCACTGATCTGCTTGGTCTTTTTACGGGAGAAGGCCCCTGCCAGTCCGTAAGGCTCGAATATTTTTTGTTTATAGACCTTTATCCCCTGTGGTATTTCCTGTAAAAAAGATTCGTCCGTCAGCGGATAGTTCGGATTCTCGGGAGCATATACAATGGGTTCTATATCAAAATCCCGAAGATATTTTACAAATTTCAGCCAACGTTGTACCCCTGGTCCACCTGCAGGAGGCCAATAATAGGTGATAATGAGTACCTTTTGCATTAATCCGCTATTTTTTTCCTCGAATTTCT
>DATGQM010000394.1:0-5782 GCA_035304205.1 Arenibacter sp.
CGGTCATCTTACCACTATAACTTAAAAAATAACTCTGAAGATTATCCTCAAAAAAGGCAGATTGGTTCCTATGGAACATATTTAGGTACGACTTATCTTCCCTTACGGTAGAAAAGGTGGGATTTATTAAAAATCGGTTGAATTTAAGTGAATTTTGAGCGGGTACGTTATAGGCTATATAGGGATTGTTTTCCTGTGCGGCCACCATGTTCCCCAAGAACATAAATACAAAAAACAGAAACGCACTTATCCATAACACCTGATGGCGTATGAATTTTGGAGCTCTTAATGTTTTTTGGCAACCGTACATAGCACAACGATTTATTGCACTAAAAGAAACCTTCTCTTGGTCCCTATCCCCAAATGAATTGCTATATAATAGAGCTGGAAGAATAATTTTTTAGTGAAAACGTATGGTTTATTTAAATGGGACACGATACAATATACTTGATTACGGGCCATCCCTATCCAAATCGGAGGCCATCGATAAACAGTAACGCAGGAATTCACTTATTATTTCGTAATCTATGGCGAATTAAATATCGGCCCTTACAAGTTATTCTACAACTAATTGTATCAGGACAGATCGATCCGATTATTTATGCAAACCACATAAATACCGATATTGGTTAAATAATTGATTTCCTTATAGATTTTTATCAGGGGAACTTCTGGAAGATCAAAAAATTCAATACATTTGTTAACCATTTGGTTAAACCGTTTAGTTGATGAAAGATCAGAATACCGAACAGAAGATTTTAAGCGCCGCCGTAAGCATTTTCCAAAAAAAAGGGATGGCGGGCGCACGGATGCAGGAGATCGCCGATGAGGCAAAGATCAACAAAGCCATGCTACACTATTATTTTAAAAGCAAGCACAAACTGTTCGAAGCCGTTTTTCACCAGGCCTTTAACCAATTTTCCCCCCATATAAACAGCGTCTTTAATTCCGATGCACCGGTAATCGAGAAATTGGGAAAATTCGTGGACCGCTATATTACATTCGTACAGGACAATCCGTATATCCCCTCTTTCCTGATCCAGGAAATAAACAACAACCCGGAATTTGCCCGTTCCTTTTTTAAAATGCAGGGTATTCCCGATCCAGAACCTTTTAAAAGGCAGATAGCACGGGAAATAGAACTTGGGCTATTAAAACCCATAGATCCAAAACAACTGCTTATAAACCTATTTTCCTTGACGGCGTTTTCCTTTGCCGCTCCCGGGCTGGTAAAAGGGCTTTTGGATATTGACGAGATAACATTTAAGAATATGATGGAGGAACGGAAAAAACTGATTCCCCAACTTTTGATCGACACCATTAAAATGTGATTAATGTAACAATTGATCAATGTAGCAATGTAGCAATTTGGAAATTAGTCGATTTGAAGATTTGGAAATGGGGTTAATGTAACAATTGATCAATGTAACAATGTATTAATTGAACAATGTACCTATTTGAACGTAACCAACTTTATAACATTTAACCTTATAACATTATAACTGTGACAATGTACCAATCTAAACGTAGTCAACTTTATAACATTTAACCTTATAACTTGATAACTGTTAACATTATAACTGTACCAATGAGACAGTATTTTTTGATCTTGGCATTCATTGTTCCATTTATGGCCACTGCCCAGGAACCGCTCACTTTGGAAGCGTGTTTTGACCTGGTCTCCAAAAATTATCCGCTCGCAAAACAATCGGCCCTGTTGGAAAACCAGTCGCACTTAGACATCGCGGCCCTGCGAAAGGGCAAATTGCCCCAACTGGATATCCATGCCCAAGCCACCTATCAATCGGACGTAACCATGCTGCCCATCCAAATTCCGAACGCCGCGGTTACCCCTCCCAATAAGGATCAATACCGCGCCACTTTGGATGTAAGCCAAGTAATCTACAATGGGGGACTGATCGATGCCGCCTCAAAGGTAAAAGAGGTCACTTCCAAAATAGACCGACAACAGGTGGAGGTCGATCTATACGCCCTTAAAGATCAAGTAACCCAATTATATGTATCCGTTCTTTTACTCCAGGAAAACCGGAATCTGCTAATGGCCAAGGACGAACAAATAAAGGCCCGGATCAAGGAGGTGAAAGCGGGGGTAACCTACGGCACCTTATTGGCCTCCGCCGAACAGGCCTTGGAAGCGGAAAGATTGAGGATACAACAACAATTTGCGGAACTGGATTATAATAGATCGGACCTGATACACCGGCTGTCCCTGCTAATCGGAAAAGAATTGACCCCAGATACCCATTTTGGGGAACCCCATGTTTTTATACCCGGTTCCGAACGGGAACGCCCGGAACTACAACTTTTTGATCTGCAAAAAGAGCAGATCGACCGGTCATCGGAATTAATATCCCGATCAAAGCTCCCCCAACTAAATGCATTCGCACAGGGCGGTTACGGGAATCCTGGCCTGAACATGCTCGAGAATTCCTTCGATTCCTTCTATATGGCAGGATTAAGGTTAAAATGGAACCTATTCGATTGGGAAAAGACCAAAACCGAAAAACAATCCCTCGAAATAAATAAGGATATCATCAATGCCCGAAGGGAGACCTTCGAGTTGAACAACCGTATAGAGCTGACCCATCTACAATCGGAAATCGATAAAATGAAAGTCATGATCGCTACGGACAATGAAATTATCGCCCTCCGGGAAGACATCCTAAAAACATCCGGATCGTTGTTGAGGAACGGGGTGATCACCCCATCGGCCTATATTACCGAATTTACAAATCTATATGAGGCAAAAAGCGATCTGAACCTGCACCAAATACAATTACTACGGAATCAAATTCAATATGAAATAACAAAAGGGAGCTATTACGACGACCAATTTTAATCCATACCCTATCTAATGAAAAAGCTGCGATTATTTATAACAAGTCTTCTCCTTTGCCTCCTATGGTCCTGTAAGGACCACAACGATATAGCCGATGGCTATGGCAATTTTGAGGCTACGGAAACCACCATTTCGGCAGAGGCCAACGGAAAACTTTTATCCTTCCATGTAGAAGAAGGAATGCTATTGGAGGCGAACAAGGTAGTCGGACTTATAGATACCGTACAATTGGCCCTGAAGCGCGACCAGTTATTGGCGACAAAGAATACCATTTTTTCAAGATCCAACAATGTGCTTTCGCAAAGGGAAGTATTGAACCAGCAATTGGAAGTGGCCAGGAACGATCAGAACAGGATCAAGAACCTGATCAGGGCCAATGCGGCCACACAGAAGCAGTTGGACGATATCAATGGGAAGGTGGATGTCCTAAAACAGCAAATTAAAAGTGTGGAGACCCAAAATGCCCCGATCGTCAATGAGGTAAAGAGCGTTGAGGTACAGATACAACAAATAGAAGATCAGCTTAAAAAGAGTATCGTTACCAACCCCATAAAGGGCACGGTGCTGGTAAAATATGCCGAACCCCATGAAATTACGGCTTTTGGAAGGCCACTTTATAAAATTGCCGATCTGGAACGGATGACCCTTAGGGTCTATATCAGTGAAAACCAATTGGCCAACCTCAATATCGGGCAGGAGGTAACGGTAAAGATAGATACCGGGGAACAAATGAAACCGTACCCGGGAAAAATAACATGGGTGTCAGAAACGGCAGAATTCACCCCCAAGACCATACAGACCAAGGAAGAACGCGTTAATCTGGTCTACGCGGTCAAAATATGCGTTAAAAACGATGGGAGCCTAAAAATTGGAATGCCCGCAGAAATGTGGATCGCCGCAACACCAAATAAAAACGACAATTAACAAAATGGGCATTATCATAGACCATATCGGCAAATCCTATAAGCAGTTAAAGGCCTTGGAGGATATCTCCTTCGAGATAAGGCCCGGGGAATTGTTCGGGTTGATCGGTCCGGACGGGGCAGGGAAGACCACGCTCTTTAGGATATTGACCACCCTATTGGTCCAGGACAAAGGCCATGCTTCCGTAGCGGGCTACGATGTGTTGAAACAGTACAGGGAGATCCGAAAATGTGTAGGTTATATGCCCGGTAGGTTCTCCCTGTACCAGGACCTTACGGTAGAAGAAAATCTAAGTTTTTTTGCTACTATTTTTGGAACCACCATTGCGGAAAATTATGATCTGATCCGGGATATTTATGTCCAGATAGAGCCCTTTAAAGATCGTAGGGCTGGAAAATTATCGGGGGGCATGAAACAAAAATTGGCCCTCTGCTGTGCGCTTATCCATAGGCCCAAGGTATTGTTCCTGGATGAACCGACTACCGGTGTCGATCCTGTTTCCCGTAAGGAGTTTTGGGAAATGCTAAAACATTTACAGGAAAAAGGCATTACCATTTTGGTATCTACCCCTTATATGGATGAGGCGGAACTGTGTGACCGGATCGCGCTGATCACCGAGGGCAAGATATTACAGATCAATAAGCCGCAAACGATCGTTGATTCGTTTCCAAGGAAGATCTATAAGGTCCGTACATCGGATACCTATCGCCTTATCCAGGACCTAAAGGCGTATCCGAAGACCCATAGTGCCTATCCGTTTGGGGAATACCTACATTTTATCGGCAATGGGGAGCATTTTAAAGGGGATGACCTGATCCACTTTTTAGAAGGGAAGGATCATCTTCAAATCGAGGTTTTCGAAACCAAGGCAACCATCGAGGATTCGTTTATGGACCTGTCCAGACAGACCGTAAGGAATGTATAAGACCTGCAAGGTTTTAAAAACCTTGCAGGTCAATCTTGCAAACCTGAAAAATAGTGATAGATGAAGAGAGAAAACATCATAACCGTTGAAAACCTGACGAAGACCTTTGGCGATTTCACTGCGGTGGACCATATATCCTTTGAGGTGGGCAAGGGGGAAATCTTTGGCTTTTTGGGCGCCAACGGGGCAGGAAAGACCACCGCCATGAAAATGTTGATCGGCATCTCAAGGCCAAGTCAAGGGAAAGCGCAAGTTGCGGGTTTCAATGTGCTTACCCATCCCGAAAAGGTAAAACTGAATATCGGGTATATGAGCCAACGTTTTTCCCTTTATAACGACCTGACCATAAAAGAGAACATTATCTTCTTTGGCGGCATATACGGTTTGTCACCCGCTATCTTGAAGGCAAAATCACGGATATTGATCCAGGAATTGGGATTGCAGGGAATGGCCGATTCCCTAGTAGGTTCCCTCCCCTTGGGATGGAAACAGAAAGTAGCCTTTTCCGTAGCCATGCTCCACGATCCAAAGATTATTTTTTTGGATGAGCCTACCGGAGGGGTGGATCCCATTACAAGGCGTCAATTCTGGGAGATGATCTATAGGGAAGCCAATAGGGGCGTTACCATTTTTGTTACCACCCATTATATGGACGAGGCCGAATATTGCGATCGGGTATCCATCATGGTCGCCGGAAAAATAGAGGCCTTGGACACTCCCAAAAATCTAAAACAACATTATCAGGTCGATTCCATGAATCAGGTATTCCTGAAATTGGCGCGGAGCGGGCAGTAGGCCGGGCCTGCTCAAGGTTTAAAGTTTAAGATTCCAGGTTGATGGCATGCCATTTTAAAAAGTAGGCAGTTGCAGTTGGCGGTGTGCACCGAGCATCGCTCAAAGTCGGGAGACTTTGCGCAGCGGAGAATAACATAAAATATCTCAATACTATCATCTCAATACTAACATCTCTATACTCAATACTAACATCTCACATCTAATCAAGTGAAGCGATTTATCGGATTTGTAAAAAAGGAATTTTATCATATTCTAAGGGATAGACGGTCTCTTTTTAT
>DATGQM010000395.1:0-2281 GCA_035304205.1 Arenibacter sp.
AAAAAAGATTCCGGTTACGAGATCCTAAAAGTGAAGGGGTGGGATTATACGGCCTTGATCCATGCGTACGAAAATGCCTCGGACATAGCCCGGGACCAGCACGTACCCGTCATTATCCATGTCAACGAACTCACGCAGCCCCAAGGACATTCCACTTCCGGATCCCATGAAAGGTACAAAAGCGAGGAACGATTGGCCTGGGAAAGGGAGAACGATTGCAACAAGCGGTACAGGGAATGGATCCTTGAAAATAAGATCGCTACGGAGGAGGAACTAAAGGGTATTGAAAAGAATGTTAAAAGGTTGGTAAGAAGTGCCAGGAAAGAAGCCTGGGAAGAATTCTTGGCCCCGCACCGGGAGGAACGAAAAATATTGGTCGGCCTGCTAGAGGATGTCGCCAATACCAGTCCGAACAAAAATTTCATTGTCAGGCTCAAAAACGATCTGATCGCCATAGAGGAACCGATCAAAAAAAACCTGGCCTCCAAGGCCAGAAAGGCCATGCGCTATCTGTTGGGCGAAAACAGTAAGGAAAAGGAAGTTTTGGCCACATGGATCGATACCTTTTTGAAGGAATCCCGGTCTAAATTCAATTCGCATCTCTATAATGAACAGGATAACAGTGCCATCCATGTCAAGGAAATAAAGGCCACTTATGGAGCGGATACCGGGGAAGTGGACGGAAGGGTCATCCTAAGGGATAATTTTGACCTCCTCTTTGCAAAATACCCTGAATTACTGATTTTTGGTGAGGACAGCGGTGCCATTGGGGATGTAAATCAAGGCCTGGAAGGCCTGCAAAAGAAATATGGGGAACTCCGTGTAGCGGATACCGGTATCCGGGAAGCTACCATTATCGGACAGGGAATAGGGATGGCCATGCGCGGCCTGCGCCCCATCGCCGAAATCCAATATTTGGATTATATATTCTATGCCCTTTTCACCCTGACCGATGATCTGGCCACCTTACTTTATAGAACCGTGGGTAGACAAAGGGCACCCTTGATCGTAAGGACAAGGGGCCATAGGCTGGAGGGCATTTGGCACTCCGGATCGCAGATGGGCGGTTTAATACACTTGCTGAGGGGCATGTACATCCTTGTCCCCAGAAATATGACCAAAGCGGCAGGGTTCTACAATACGCTGATGAAAGGGAACGAGCCCGCTTTATTGATAGAAAGTCTAAACGGTTATCGGTTAAAGGAACCCAGGCCCGATAATCTAGGGGAATTGTGCACGCCCATCGGGGCCGTAGAGGTCATAAAGCCCGGAAATGATATCACCCTGTTATCCTACGGATCTACGCTTCGTCTTGTAGTGCAGGCCGCCCAGGAACTTAAGGAAGTAGGGATAGACGCCGAGATCATAGACGCCCAATGCCTTCTCCCCTTTGACCTGGGGCACGACCTTTTAAAAAGCGTCCAAAAAACCAATCGATTATTGATCATAGACGAGGATGTCCCGGGGGGATGTTCGGCCTACCTCATGCACCAAGTGATGGAAGAACAGGGTGCCTATAAATATATGGACAGTGCGCCACAAACCCTCACCGCCGAACCGCACAGACCGGCATACGCCACGGACGGGGATTATTTTTCCAAACCCAATACGGAGGATATATTTGAAAAAGTTTACGCCATTATGCGCGAATCCGATCCCCTTAACTTTCCAAAATTAAGATAGGGAAAAAGTATTCAACACTATTTATTGCTTGAGAACCGACCTTGTTTTTTTATAGGTGGACCGATTTATATTAAACAAATTGTTATATTTATCCAATTTTAGTCTAAAATAAAAATCCTACTTATGAAAGATTTCGGTCTCTTATTATTGCGTGTTGGTTCCTCTATTTTAATGCTTACCCACGGCGTACCAAAATTTCTACAATTGATACAGGGCAACTTTGAATTTGGCGATCCTTTGGGTATTGGCCAGGCCCCTTCGCTTATTCTGGCCACTATAGCCGAATTTATATGCCCCATTCTGGTGATTATCGGATTAAAGACCCGTTGGTTTTCCGTACCCATAATTTTAACCATGTTGGTGGCAGCGTTCATCGTACATGCTTCCGATCCGTTGGGCGTTAAGGAAAAAGCCTTTTTATTTTTAGTATCCTTTACCAGTATCCTCTTGGTAGGCCCAGGGAAGTATAGCTTTGACAGGAAATAAAGAAGGTCGTTAGCGAAATATTTTCACTAATAGTTCCTTTAAAAGGTCGTGATGGGAAATGGAAGAGCCAACGCCCTTTCCCTTTAGGTCCAGCTCCCTCAGGTCGGATATG
>DATGQM010000396.1:0-4224 GCA_035304205.1 Arenibacter sp.
GGAGCTGTTCCAAAACACCCCGGAACAATGGGGAATTGGACCGGATCCCGGATTATGAACTTACCTTTACGGAATTGGCTTCCTCCTGGGACGAGGCCATCCCCTTGGGAAATGCTACCGTAGGCGCACTGATATGGGAGAAAAATGGAAAGCTCCGCTTCTCCCTGGACAGGGCCGATCTTTGGGACCTACGCCCTATGGAAAATCTAAATTTTGAGGAATATGGATTTGATTGGGTAAAGCGGCAATGGGAAAACAATACTTATAAAAATGTACAGGAACGCTATGATGTTCCTTATGATCAACTTCCGGCCCCCTCCAAGATCCCGGGGGGAGCACTTGAATTTGATGTAAGCGGACTAGGAGAGGTGGAATACGTAAAACTGAATTTAGAAACCGCTATCTGTAAAGTAAAATGGAAGAACGGGGCAGTCCTTAAGACCTTTGTGCATGCCACGGAACCGGTTGGTTGGTATTCCTTCGAAAATATAAACAGCGATCTAAACCCCACCATAATCCCCCCGGCCTATGTGTCCTTACAACAGACGGAAATAGGGAATCCGGTGACGGGACAGGACCTTCGGAGACTGGAATATGACGAAGGGAGGATCGTGCAAAAAGAAAATACAATTACTTACGACCAAAAAGGATGGTCCAACTTTGAGTTTCAGATCCATACCAAATGGGAACCAACGCCCATGACCTTGGAAGGGAGCTGGAGCATCAGCTCTAAAAATTCCGAAACGGAACGGGGGGAAACCGCGGAGCAGGTAGTCGCCCACAGCCTACAAAACGGCATGGCCACCGCCATTGAAAGTCACACCAAATGGTGGCATACGTTTTGGGACCGATCCACGATCAGTATCCCTGACCCCATTTTACAAAATCAATGGTATATGGAAATGTACAAATTGGGTTCTGCGGCACGCCAAGGGGCGCCCCCGATATCCTTACAAAGCGTATGGACAGCGGACAATGGAAAATTACCGCCCTGGAAAGGGGATTTCCATCATGATCTAAACACCCAATTAAGTTATTGGCCCACCTATTCCGGTAACCATTTGGCCCTGGAACAGGGATTTTTGGATTGGTTGAAGACGCACAAACCCACCTTTAAAAAATACACCAAGGATTTTTACGGCACCGATGGCCTTAATGTACCGGGAGTGACGACCTTGACGGGGGACCCCATGGGGGGATGGATCCAATATTCCTTTGGACCTACTGTAGGGGCTTGGCTGGGACAACATTTTTATCTGCATTGGCGCTATTCCATGGACCGTGATTTCCTTAAGAACGACGCCTATCCCTGGATCAAGGACGTAGCCCTCCATTTTGATGAATTATCGGTAATGGATGAAAACGGCAAAAGAAAACTACCATTGAGCGCCAGTCCGGAGATCCACAATAATTCGCGGGATGCCTGGTTCGGCACCACCACCAATTTTGACCTTTCCCTGGTAAGGTGGACTTATGCCCATGCCGCGGAACTCGCCTTGGAACTCGGTTTAAGCGAAGAAGCCAAAAAATGGAACGCCACCTTAAAAGAATGGCCGGAATATGCCATGGATGAAAATGGACTCATGGTCGCGCCTGGCCAACCCTATAACGAATCACATCGCCATTTCTCCCATTTGCTGGCCATTCACCCCCTTGGGCTCCTAGATATTTCCCACGGGGAAGAAGAGCGGGCGATCATTGAAAAGACCATTGCCCATTTGGATGCTATGGGATCAAGTCAATGGGTAGGATATTCCTTTAGCTGGCTCGGAAATCTAAAGGCAAGGGCCTTTGACGGGGAAGGGGCTGCAAAAGCCTTAAAGGATTTTGCCACTTCCTTTGTACTCCCCAATAGCTTCCATGTCAACGGTGACCAATCGGGCACGGGGAAATCCAATTTCACCTATAGATCGTTTACCTTGGAGGGCAATTTCGCCTTTGCGGCGGGACTACAGGAAATGTTGGTACAGAGCCATACGGGGACCGTCCACATTTTTCCCGCCATCCCCAAAGATTGGAAAACGGTCGGTTTTAGTAGGTTGCGCACCGAAGGGGCCTTTTTGGTATCTGCCCAAATGGAGGCCGGAAAGGTAAAATGGGTGCGGATATTCCCTGAAAAAGGAGGGGAATTGCGACTTAAAAATCCGTTTAAGAACAAGGAAATTTTAATAGATCCCATAACGGAATATGAATGGGAGGGCGATATTTTATTATTGAAAACTAGGCCCGGGCAGGAGATATGGTTAAATTTGTAATCCTGGATTATATCCGGAACCGGAAATACATAAAACCATACCGAACAACGACTTTATTCAGAAATGATAAAAAGAAATAAATGATCAAGTATGTTATAGTCACCATCACTATTTTGATGTTCGGAAATTATTCCAATAATTTATTCGCTCAACAAAAATACGAAAAGGAAAGTCGTTTAAATCGAAATAACGTTCCGGCCACTGCGTTTAATTTTATCGATTCCTTAAATTTGAAGAATAGGGTTAAATGGTATTTGGAAGAAGGTCTCGAAAATAAAAGTGTAGAGGCCAAATTTAAAAAAAGCGGAAAAAAACACAGTGTCGAGTTTGATATCCTCGGAAATATCGAAGATGTGGAGATCGAAACGAAATGGGACGATCTGCCCGTGACCCTTAAAAATTCAATAAGCGTTCAACTAAAAGAAGACTGTATAAAACACAAAATTGTCAAGACCCAAATACAATATACAGGAAAGCGAGGGCCGCTATTTTTAAAAATATTAACGGGGGAACCAACTGAAAATTTGACCGTCCGATATGAAATTATTGTAAAATGCCGGTCCAAAAAGAACACCGAATTATTTGAATACCTTTTTACCGATATAGGACAATTAATTAAAGCAACTCCCATAATATTTAAACCCAGTAACCATCTTGAATATTAATAGATTCCATCTTCTCCTATTCATTGTGCTCCTACAATTTTCCAAGAGCGCATGGGGCCAAAGCACCTATCAGTTTGGATTGCTGCCATCCATAAATCTAAATTATAAATTAGAAAATGATTGGTCCCTCAATTCAGAGATAGAATCGCGCCAACTAATACAAAGTGGAGCGTTCAACGGCAGTGCGGAAAAAGGATATGATTATGTTCTCACTGATCTTTCAATGATTTCCGCAAAAAAAATCGGTTTAAATTCCAAGATCGCGGGCGGTTATCTTATTCGATTTCGGGATGGGGATATATTTCATAGACTTATTCAACAATATACCGTGGTTCAGGGATTGACCGATCTAAGGTTGGCGCATCGTTTCTCGACGGATCAAACGTTTTCCCCGGCGGAGAAACCCGAATTTAGATTACGATATCGCATATCCTCGGAAGTGGCGCTAAGCGGAAAATCCGTTGATCCGGAAGAGTTTTATTTTAAGTTCAATAACGAATACCTTAATAGCTGGCAAGATGCGGACTATGACCTGGAAATACGCCTTGTTCCCCTTTTCGGATATAACCTAAAAAATAGTAACAAAATTGAGATGGGATTGGACTATCGCATAAATTCTTTTTTGAACGATGCTCCCCGACATAGCTTTTGGATGAATTTAAATTGGTTTATTGAATTATAGAGGGGTCCTAAAAAGTCCCCCTGAACCCTATGGTGCCAGGCCCCAATTGCAGGCTCCAACTAATCCTTTCCTTCCTAAACCTGTTATCCTCCCCATTGGTTTCCAAAAATCTATCTATCGCATCTACCACTACAACGCTTACAGCAACGCTTAGGGCCACATCGGTAAGCCAGTGGGCACCTTGCCACAATCTGGACACCGGGGAAATCATCCCCAATGTATAGAAACCGCCCTTGATCCATGGGTTATCAAATTGCTTCCCTATAGCATAAAAGGTTGTAAAGGCCAAAATGGTATGCCCGGAAGGAAAACTGTGATAACCGGCTTCCTTGCTAAACGGTTTAAAACTTCCTTTTCCCTCCCCTACTATAGGCCTTGCGCGGCCAATGGCGGTTTTACTTATGGTCTGGAGTATCCCCACGGTTGCGGAAGCCGAAAGCAAGAGCACCCCCGTCTTCCGTATTTCCTCGTTTTTGGTAAATAGTCCCAACAAATATACCCCGCCATTTATGGAATAATTGTACAGGGGTTTTCCTAAGTAATAACCGGTTTCCTTTAGTATGCCGGGAACATCAGGTTCCTGCCCGATAAACCAAATGGAACTCTCCTCGTCAAAGGTATA
>DATGQM010000397.1:0-3022 GCA_035304205.1 Arenibacter sp.
TCGTCCTTCTCCCCGTTTTGTAAATTGTCCTTCAGTTCTTTCCGAAACTTTTGCATCAGCTCTTCCTGCTGTTCCTGGTTCCTCAAAAAATCCTTTATGTTGCTCCGGTCGTTAAAACTTAAACTTGCTTTTTCCTTTTGCTGCCTATTCAATCGTTCTAGGTCCCGCTGTTGTTCCTTAAACTTTTCTAGGGATTCGTCCAACTGGCTTAAAATAGGTTTTTTTGCATCTATATTCCTGTTATTCAGTTCATTACTATTTAATTGTCGCGAATTAAAGATGCGACTTTTGGTAGTTTTGCTCCCCCGTACCCCATCATTGTCCGTTGCTTCGAAGTAAAAACTATAATCTTCCCCCGCCTGTATCTTCAGGCCCGATGGGAATGTGTAATAAAAGGTGCTGTAGTTTCGTGTGGGGCGGGATAATTCCATGATCTGGACTTCCGTCTCATTATCCGTGGGGTAGCAGATCAGCCTAATACGGCTGAGTTCGTAATCATCCGTGGCCTCGCCCTTATAATAAGAAATATTGGGATTTAAGGAATCCTGTACCTGTTCTACTTTTAGGGTAGGATAGGCATCCTTGATGATCGAAATGGAATATTCCAATTTCTCAAATTCCTTAACGTCTTTATTGGAGGTAGAAATAAGATAGTGCAATGGGGAAAATATTTTTAGACTCTGCGAAAAATAGCCGTCTTTTTTAGTGAATACCAAGCTGGTATCCACAGAGGTCAGGACTACTTCCGTAGTATTGGTCGTGCCAATTTTCCATTCTATCCCTGTTCCTTCCGGAACGGTGCCATTGCCGGTACTTTTGATGATTTCATCTGGCTTTTTGGTATGGGGCGGATAGGTCAGTAGCAGTTCAAAGGCTTGCATCCGAGGGGTTGGCACTACATTTAATCGGTATGAACGGGAATTGACACCGTTTGCGGAAAAATGGAATTCCGTCCCGCTGATCGGGGGTGTAAATAGATAACTATGGATCCCATTGTTTTCCTGTAGTAGAAATTCCTTGTTTTCCATTATCATGGATATGCCCTGGGGTTTAATTTGGCCTTCCGTAATCACTTCCAAGGTAAAGGGCTCGCTATCCAGCACGTTCAGATCAGAGGTCAGTACCTTAAAGGTAAAGGGTGCGGGCGGTTCATAGGCCAGATCATAGTTGACCATCCGTTTATAGGAACCCAGAAAACTGACCAGGTCCCCGAAGATCCATATTCCCCCGACCAATAATAGGGGAATCAGTAGGAATTTTATATACCTAACGTTATCCTTGAAGTCGATGGCCTTGGTAAATGGAATGGGATTTAAATTTTCGGAACGTTGCGCTATACTGGCCATCAACAATTCCGACTTGGATCCGCTTTCTGCAAGATCCAGTAAATTGTACAGTTTATCATCTATTTCCTGAAAATGTTTACCGATCAACAGGGAAGCTTCCTTATGGCTCAGCCCACGTTTTAACTTAAATAAAAAGATTAATGGAATAACGATAAACTTAACGCAAAGAATAACTTCTATCAATATAAAGAGTAGTAAAAGTATTAATCTTCCCGTGGAATCCAACCATAAAAAATATTCTATGCCGATTATTATAAGAAAGAATAAAAGGCCCAGCGCCAAAAATAACAAAGTACCCTTCAGCAACATTTTGGTGTAGAACTTTGCGGTAAAGGCGTTCAGTTTGATGAGTATGTTCCCGTAGTTGTCCAAGGCACTTATTTTGACTACCAAGATACGAAAAAAACGACCCTGTCTTTACTGGGGTCAATAAAACGGAGATGGAGAATTCTACATTGTGTATCTTTGTATTTAAATAGATATGGAATGACCAAAAAAGTGCGCGTTCGTTTTGCTCCTAGTCCCACAGGCGCATTACATATAGGCGGGGTACGTACGGCCCTATTTAATTACCTTTTTGCCAAGAAGCACGGGGGCGATTTTATATTGCGGATAGAGGACACCGATCAAAATAGATATGTCGAGGGGGCGGAAAAATATATTATAGATGCTTTAAACTGGTGCAATATTCCGTATGATGAGGGCCCGGGAAAGGAAGCGGGCCACGGCCCCTATAGACAAAGCGAAAGAAGGGCGCTCTATAAGAAATATGCCGATATCCTCCTGGAAAAAGGTTTTGCCTATTATGCGTTCGATACAAATGAGGAGTTGGATTTCCATAGAAAAGATCATGAGGAAAAGGGCAAGACCTTTATCTATAATCATCACAATAGGCAGAAGTTATCCAATTCCCTTTCCTTGGGAAAAGAAGGGACCGATGCAAAAATAACGACCGGAGCGGAATTTGTGATCCGCTTTAAGACCCCGGCGGATACCAAGGTACAGTTAAGGGATGGCATAAGGGGCGCTATTGAAATTGATTCCAATACTCTGGATGATAAGGTTCTTTTTAAGAGCGATGGAATGCCTACCTACCATTTGGCCAATATTGTGGATGATCATTTAATGGAAATTACACATGTTATCCGGGGAGAGGAATGGTTGCCGTCCATGGCCCTTCATATACAATTATACGAGGCCTTTGGTTGGGAGGCCCCGCAATTTGCGCATTTACCGTTGATCATGAAACCAGTGGGGAAAGGGAAACTGAGTAAACGCGATGGCGAAAAAATGGGCTTCCCGGTCTTCCCCTTGTCATGGAACGAATCCGTTGGCTATAGGGAAGCTGGTTATTTTCCCGATGCGGTCATTAATTTCTTGGCCCTATTGGGATGGAACCCCGGAACCGAGCAGGAAATCTTTTCCCTCCAGGAACTCGTCGCGGCATTTGATCTAGACCGTGTAAATAAATCGGGCGCACGGTTCGACCCGGATAAAGCCAAATGGTATAATCATCAATATATGCAGCATAAGGCCAATACCGAGTTGGCCGTGCAATTTAAGGAAGTACTTCGGACCAGCGGGAAGGCTATAGATCCCGCCCGATCGGCACTTCCCTATATAGAACGAGTGGTTTCCCTGATCAAGGAAAGGGCTACCTTTATACCCGATTTTTG
>DATGQM010000398.1:0-4975 GCA_035304205.1 Arenibacter sp.
TGTGGTACAACTCTATCTTTTTTCCCATTGCCGAAATTGTATCTTCTATAACGGTAGGGTTGATCGTTTGGTACGGAGGGCTTCAGAACGTAGCCAATATCAGTAAGGAGGAGTATGGCACCATTTTTATGTTCATCCTGCTGTCCGGGATGTTGTTTCGCCCGTTGCGGCAGATAGCGGATAAGTTCAATACCCTTCAAATGGGGATGGTAGCCGCCAATAGGGTGTTCAAGATTTTGGATACCGATAGTAATATCGAAGATCTGGGAACGGTGGACAAGGAGGATATAAAAGGGGATATAGAGTTTGAGGATGTCCGTTTCGGCTATCTGGAACGCGAGGAGGTGCTGCACGGTATCTCGTTCAAGGTCAATGCCGGGGAGACCATCGCCATTGTAGGTGCTACCGGTGCCGGTAAATCCACCATCATTAACCTGCTCAACCGTTTTTATGAGATCGATTCGGGCAGTATTAAGGTCGATGGGATAGACATAAAGGAGTATAGACTGAATTCGTTACGGTCTAGGATAGCGGTCGTACTGCAAGATGTTTTCCTTTTTGCCGACACCATTGCCAATAATATTTCCCTAAAGAACGATGAAATAACAGTGCTGCATTTAGAGGAGGCCGCCAAGCAGATCGGCGTACACGATTTTATTTTGGGCCTGCCCGGCGGATATAACTATAATATAAAGGAAAGGGGCACCATGCTCTCTAGCGGACAACGGCAGCTTATAGCCTTTTTAAGGGCTTATGTAAGCAATCCAAGTATTCTGGTCCTGGACGAGGCGACCTCTTCCGTAGATACCTATTCGGAACAATTGATACAGGGCGCGACCGAAAAAATAACGGAGGGACGAACTTCCATTATTATTGCCCATAGATTGGCTACCATTAAAAAGGCCGATAGGATTTTGGTGATGGATCAAGGAAAGATCGTAGAGACCGGTACCCATGTAGAATTGTTGAAGCGGAAGGGATACTATCATAATCTGTACGAAGCCCAGTTTTTGGCCGAGGAAGTGATGTAGATATCCTTTGTAGTTAAGATAAAATGGATAGCAAAGGATAATCTGACTATACCAGGTCTTCCTTGATCATGGCGGCCAGTTCGATCAGGTCGTTGAACAGAACGAATTCCCCGTTCTTGATGTATGAAATGACCCCGGTTTCCTCGCTAACGATCAGTGCCAGGGAATCTGTTTTTTCGGTAATGCCCACAGCGGCCCTATGCCTTAATCCGAAACGCAACGGAATGGTACGCTGATTGGATACGGGAAGTATCACCCGGGTAGCAACGATATAATTACCCTGGATAACGGCCGCACCATCGTGCAATGGACTGTTCTTATAAAAAATACTTTCAATGATGGGCTGGGTTATTTCAATGTTCATTTTATCGCCGCTACTCTTTACAAAATCCAGCGAATTATTCCGTTCTATTACCAAGAGGGCCCCTGTCCTGCTCCCGCTCATTTTTTCGCAGGCACTTAATATGGCCTCTACATTGGTCCCTATGGTAAGTCCGTCTTCCCTTAAAAACTTAAAATGCTTAAGAAAGTTTCGTTTGGAGGCGAAATTGGTAGAGCCTACCATCAATAAAAATTTTCGGATCTCCTGTTGAAAGACAATAATAAGGGCAATAAGTCCGACCTGCATAAAACCGCCTATCATACTGCTGATCATCTTCATGTCCAACAGCTCCGTTAATTTCCAAAAAGCCCAAATTATGACGATGCCAATAAATATATTGATCGCCACGGTACCACGGACCAATTTGTACATATAGTACAGGACAATGGCAACTAAAAAGATGTCTATGATGTCCGTAATGCTAAAATCTAAAAAATTCAATTCCAGAGGTTTTTGTAAAAATAGGAAATAAGGCCAAACCAAAAATTTAATTCAAAAGAAATATTAGGGTTTCCCGATTCTTTCGTTTATGGCCCGGAAACAGGGCGGCGGGTCATTCCGTAGGGGCATTAATGGCCTGGTACAGGGAAATGCATTCCATGGCTTCCCTTACATCGTGGACCCTTAGCAGGTGGCTTCCCTTGGCCAAGGCGTACATATGCAGGGCGGTACTACCGTTCAATGCCTTATCTGGAGTGGTTTCCAGTAGTTTGTAGATCATGGATTTCCTGCTCAGTCCCGTCAAAAGGGGCAGGCCCAAATGATGGAACAATTCCATTTTTTGCAGGACCTCATAATTTTGTTCCAAAGTTTTTGCAAAGCCAAATCCGGGGTCTATGATAATATCGTTTATTCCGGCCCGCCTTGCCGATAGTATCCTTTCCGAAAAATAGTATAGCATTTCGGTCAGGAGGTTGTCGTATTTCGTGTCCTTGGCCATGGTGGCAGGGGTTCCCCTCATATGCATCAGAATATAGGGAGCATGGTGGGAGGCGACCGTATCGAACATTTTCGGATCTAGATTTCCGGCAGAAATATCGTTTATTATGGCAGCCCCATTTAATAGACACCCGTGGGCCACCTTGCTCCTAAAGGTATCGATGGACAATATGATGTCCGGGAAGTTGTGGCACAAGGATCTAACGATGGGAACAATACGTTCATATTCCTCGTCCTCGCCAAGGGGTGCTGCTCCCGGTCTGGAGCTATAGGCCCCGATATCGATAATTGCTGCACCTTCCCCCAGCATTTTTTCTACCTGGGCGTTAATTTCATTTTCATTCCCGTACCTGCCCCCATCATAAAAAGAATCGGGGGTAATATTCAGGATTCCCATTACTTTCGGGGAACTAAGGTCCAGTATATTTCCTTTGCAATTGATCGTCATTTATTTTTTTTGATAAAAGGGCGTAAAACTTTGGGAAGTTAAGTTAAAACCTCGATTTTTGAATACTTTAAAATTTTAGGCGAAATTTACACAAATTGGAAAGAATACATGCATAATACCTCCGAGCAATATGATACCGTAGTGAATATTTGTCGGGAGCTTTTCCTGAAGAAGATGCAGGATTATGGTAGTGCATGGCGCATTTTAAGGCTCCCTTCCCTTACCGATCAAATATTCATCAAAGCGCAACGGATCAGGGGCTTACAGGAAAACGAAGTACGCAAGGTAGAAGAGGATGAGCGATCCGAATTTATCGGGATAATCAATTATTCCGTCATGGCCCTGATCCAGCTTCAAAAAGGGGTTGTAGATCGGCCCGATCTTTCCGCCTCCGAAGCAGTGGCCCTGTATGATGGACATATTCTAGTGGCCAAGACGTTAATGGAAGATAAGAACCATGATTATGGGGAGGCATGGCGCGAAATGCGTGTAAGCTCATTGACAGATCTGATCTTACAAAAATTATTGCGGGTAAAACAGATCGAGGACAATAAGGGGAAGACCTTGGTGAGCGAGGGTATTGAGGCCAATTATCAGGATATGATCAATTATGCGGTTTTTGCCATGATCCACCTCGATGGGAGTAGCGTTAAAAAATAGATTTAAAAGCAGATATGAAGTATTTAGTAGGTTTAAGTCGGGTTTTTGTCGGGGTATTATTTATTGTCAGCGGATTTATTAAATTGAACGATCCCGTAGGGTTTTCCTTTAAATTGGAGGAATACTTTAGTTCGGGGGTGCTGAACCTTCCTTTTTTAGAACCTATTGCCTTGGAAATATCCCTGGCCGTTGTAATCTTGGAAGTTTTGCTCGGGGTAATGCTTTTGGTGGGTTTCCGTATTAAGTTCACTATATGGAGCCTTTTTGTGATGATCGTCTTTTTTACTTTCCTTACTTTTTATTCCGCTTATTTTAATAAGGTCACGGATTGCGGTTGTTTTGGGGACGCTATAAAGCTCACCCCATGGGAATCTTTTTTCAAGGACATCATCCTGTTGATCCTGATCTTGGTCCTCCTTTATGGGAAGAAACACCTTAAGCCGTTGTTCGGAAACAATTTCAAGCGTTATATCGTAGCCCTTACTTTGATAGGCTGCGTTATTTTTGCCTATTATGTGCTTAACCATCTGCCCGCAATAGACTTTAGGCCCTATAAAATTGGTGCGAACATAGAGGAGGGAATGGGCGTGCCCGAAGGTGCCCCGGCAGCGATTTTTGATTATGCCTGGAAATTTAAGGTAAACGGGGAAGAAAAAGTAATAGTCACCCAAGGGGATTACCCTTCCGTGGACGGGGAGTTTATTGGGGTAGAAACCACTGAAGTACAAAAGGCATATGAACCGCCGATCCACGATTTTACTATAGAAAGAGGGGGTGAGGATTTTACGGAAAGCTTCTTGCAAGAGCCCAAGTTGGTCATGGTGATCGCCTATGATTTAAGGAAGAGTAATTTTGCGCCTTTTGGCCAAATGAACCAGGTACTGGATGAGGCCATTAAAAATGGTTATAAGGTAATCGGGATGTCGGCCTCCGATACCGAATATACGGAGAGGATCAAAAAGGATTATAAATTGGCCTTCGATTTTTATTTTACGGATGAGACTACCCTGAAAACAATAGTAAGGTCCAATCCCGGAATCCTTGTTTTGGAACGCGGAACCATCATGCAGAAAGTACATTACAAGGATATGGGGAAGCTCAATTTTGAATAAGGGAAGGCTCAAAGTCGGGAGACTTTGCGCAGCGGTATTTAAAGTTCAATGACTAAGGTTCAAGGTTTGATCAATGCAATATTTAAGCTCCTCCCCTTGGCAAGGGGAGGTGGTTTGCCCGGAGGAGCAAACCGGAGGGGATGTTTCGGGCAGGATCGAGGTTCAAGGTTCAAGGTTTGTTGCCATGTTATGTTGTTATGGCATTTTAATCCCATAACTCATAACTTTTGCCTAGTGCCTTTTGCCTAAAAAAAACATAAACATAAACAAAATACAATGAGAAATAAAATAGTTGCCGGAAATTGGAAAATGAATAAGAATTTAGCGGAAACCAAGGCTTTGTTAATAGAGCTTTCCGCTAAAATCCCCGATACTACGGCCGAAGTAATGGTAGCGCCGACCT
>DATGQM010000399.1:0-2245 GCA_035304205.1 Arenibacter sp.
CCATATTGAACGTAATGTACCAAGGTTTTAAAAATCCAAAGTATGCGCCCTGCCCGCTATTGGTAAATATGGTAATGGCCGGAAAGCTGGGTATAAAATCCAAGGAAGGTTTTTATGACTATTCCCTTTCCCCCAAGGCCGAAACGGTTTCGGCGCAATTCAAATAATTTCACCTGCCGGTCACCCATTAAAAGTCGGACCGGCTCAGTAAATTACATAACTTAAATACATTCCAATAACAAAAAGTATGTCCTCCATAAAAGAGAATCTAGCCAGTATAAAGGACTCTATACCAGAACGGATAAGTTTGGTGGCGGTAACAAAAACAAAGCCGATTACGGATATTCTGGAAGCCTATACGGCGGGGCATCGGGATTTTGGGGAAAACAAGATCCAGGAAATGACCCGGAAATGGGAATCCCTGCCCAAGGATATTAAATGGCACATGATAGGCCATATCCAACGGAACAAGGTAAAATACATGGCACCCTATGTATCCCTGATCCATGGAGTGGATAGTTTAAGGCTCTTAAAGGAAATAAACAAGCAGGCCGAGATAAACGAACGAACCATTCCCTGTCTGTTACAGGTACATATTGCCCAAGAGGATACCAAATTCGGATTTGATGAAAAGGAATTGATGGATCTGATCTCTTTGGGGCAATTGGATGCCCTAGAAAATGTAAAGGTCATTGGATTAATGGGGATGGCCACCTTTACCGAAGATACACAACAGATACGGAAGGAGTTTAAACACCTTCAGGGTATATACGAACGGGTAAGACCAGCTTACCCCCAGATCACGGAACTTTCTATGGGAATGAGCGGGGATTATGACATTGCAATCGCTGAAGGGAGCACGATGATACGCTTGGGAAGCCGTATTTTTGGAAGCAGAAATTAGTTTTACTATAATAATAGGATGGAAGTAGAATAACTATCTTTGTCATTTAAAATGAGAATTAGAAACTATAGATGTACGTTATTTTAGATATAGAGACTACTGGTGGGAAATATAATGAAGAGGGGGTTACGGAAATTGCTATTCACAGGTTTGACGGCCATCAGGTAGTAGATCGATTTATAAGCCTGGTCAATCCCGAAAAGGAGATCCAACCTTTTGTTGTCAACCTAACGGGTATCAACAATACGATGTTGCGCACGGCGCCAAAGTTCCATGAGGTTGCCAAGCGTATCGTAAACATCACCCAGGACGCCGTAATCGTGGCCCACAATGCCCAATTCGATTATCGTATCCTGCGGACAGAGTTTAGGCGATTGGGATACAATTACGAGCGCAAGACCCTCTGTACCGTTGAACTTGCCAAGCAATTACTGCCCGATTCGGAATCCTATAGCCTGGGCAAACTGGTACGCTCCCTGGGAATTCCCGTGAGCGACCGCCATAGGGCCAATGGGGATGCATTGGCAACCTTACAACTATTTAAACTATTGCTTTCCAAGGACGTGGACAAGGCCATTATTAAAAATGTCCTAAGAAATGAGGCCCAGGGGGAACTTTCTCCAAGACAATTGGACATGGTGGACGCACTTCCCTCGGAAGTAGGGGTCTATTATCTGCACAATCGGGATGGGGAAATTATTATGCTGGGAAAAAGCAACAATATTAAAAAAAGGGTCAACCAGCTTTTTACCAACAGCAGCGCAAAGGCAAGAAAAATCCAGAAGGAAACGAAAAAAGTTACTTTTGAAAGGACGGGCAACGAGTTGGCGGCACTCCTGAGGGAAGATACGGAATTGCTTAGGAACAGGCCCAGATACAACACCTATTATAAAAAAAGGTTATTCTCCCATGGCCTTTACCGATCGATCAACGAGCACGGTTATATAGCCTTGACCGCCGAGAAGGTAGACCCTAAAAAAAACCCGATCACTACTTTTAACAGTTTACAGGGGGCAGAGAATTTTCTACACCTTGTCCGGGAGGAATTTCAGCTCTGCAATAAAATAAACGGGCTCTCCCAGGCAAAACAACACTGCTCACATTATTCGGAAAACCAATGTTTGGGCGGTTGTATTAATAAGGAACCGGTAGAAAACTATAACAAAAGGGTAGAAGAGCTTACAGAAAAATATAGTCTATCCAATAAAAATATCCTTATCATGGATAAGGGCAGGGAAACGGGGGAACGCTGTGGTATTCTAATCAAAAATGGTGTCTTAAGGGGTTTTGGCTATTTCACCCTTAATTATCAGATAAATAATATGCAGATATTGGAATCCA
>DATGQM010000400.1:0-4452 GCA_035304205.1 Arenibacter sp.
TCAATTTCTTGATCAGAATGGTATTGGTAGGCTTGTTGCCTTCAAACACCTTAAAGGGCAAAATACTATCTATGGCGGACCTATCGTTGTTTTTGGCGAGCATTTCTTTTTTTACCTCTTCGGGGGATTTACCGTTCATAAGGGCCTCGGTTTGCGCAAAAAAGTTGGCCATTAATTTATTGTGATGATCTTTATCCCCGTACAGGGATTCCTTGAATCCGATAAAATCCGTAGGAATGAGCTTGGTTCCCTGATGGATCAACTGAAAAAAGGCATGTTGGGAGTTGGTCCCCGGTTCTCCCCATATAATGGTGCCGGTCTCATAATCTACCCTGTCGCCGTTACGATCTACGCTTTTCCCGTTACTTTCCATGACCCCCTGCTGCAAGTAGGCGGAAAATCGGGATAAGTATTGATTATAGGGAATAACGGCCTCGGTCTCGGACCCATAAAAATTATTGTACCAGATGCTGATCATGGCCATTATTACGGGAATATTCCGATCCAGATCTGCCGTTTCAAAATGTTTGTCCATTTCATGGGCGCCCCCCAACATGGCATCAAAGTTTTCATAGCCCACGGCCAGCGCAATGGAAAGTCCTACTGCGCTCCATAGGGAAAATCTGCCCCCTACCCAATCCCACATAGGAAAAACATTATGGGGGGCTATTCCAAATTCCCCGATTTTCTCGGTATTCGTGGAGACCGCCGCAAAATGTTTGGCCACATCCTTTTGGGTCGCCGATCTTAGGAACCATTTTTTTATTGTGGTCGCATTGCTCAGGGTCTCCTGGGTAGTAAACGTTTTGGATACCACGACGAATAAAGTCGTCTCGGGGTTCAATCCCTTTAAGGTCTCGTGCACATGGTCCCCGTCCACATTACTTACGAAATGCATTTTCAAATGATTGCCATAGAATTTAAGGGCCTCTACGACCATAGCGGGACCCAGATCAGATCCCCCGATACCGATATTGACCACATCGGTGAACGCTTTTCCGGTATATCCCTTTGCCGTTCCCGAAATAATCGATTCGGTAAATGTCTTTATTTGATGCTTTACCTCGAAAATTTCAGGAATAATGTTAACCCCATCTACCTTAACAACATTTGTCTTCTTAGCCCTTAAAGCCGTATGCAGCACCGCTCTTCCTTCCGTTCCATTAATAATATCCCCATTAAACTGCTTACGAATGGCGTCCTGTAGATCGACTTCCCTGGCCAATTGCAGAAGGAGTTCCATTGTTTTTGCCGTAATCCTGTTCTTGGAATAATCCAGTATGAAATTGTTCCATTTTAAGGTAAACTTTTTCGCCCTATCCGGATCTTCCGCAAATAATTCTTTGATCCCGGTTCCCGAAATCCCGTCAAAATGCGATGTTAATTCTTTCCAAGCTTTGGTTTTGGTGGGATTGATATGTTGTAGGGCCATCTTATTCATTTAGGGTTAGGTAATCGGCTTCGGGCAACTCATAATATTCTATGCAGTCCAACTGATTTATTTTTGGGGCCACAAAAGTCATAAAAACGGTTTTAAGACTATCCGCTATAGGTTCCGCAACCGGCAATTTTTCCCTTAAGGGATCCACTTGGTGCCCATTTTTCCAAAAACGGTAACATACGTGGGGACCACTTGTATTTCCGGTCATTCCTATCCATCCGATGACATCGCCCTGTTTCACGTACTGTCCTTTTCTTACGTTCTGGCTCTTCATATGAAGGTATTGGGTGCTATAGGTACCGTTGTGCTTTATCTTTACATATTTGCCATTGCCCCCCTTTCTTGTAGATTCCGTAACCGTGCCGTTGGCCGTTGCCAAAATGGGCGTTCCCAGCGGGGCCGCATAATCTGTCCCTTTATGGGGCCTGACCTTATTTCCGTAATAGGCTATTCTCCTGTTCAGGTTGTACCGAGAGGAAATTCTACTAAACTGTACAGGGGATCGTAAAAATGCCCGTCTTAGATTTTTGGCTTCATGGTCGTAATATTCACTTATATTATTGGTAGAATCCGTCACAAAATTAAAGGCGTAAAATGGCTCCCCATTATGTTCAAAATATGCTGATTCTATTGGCCCCGCTCCGGCATAGATCGTATCGTTGATATATTTCTCCTTGTAGATCACCTTAAATTTATCCCCTTTCTGAAGTCGGAAGAAATCTATGCTCCACGCATATACCTCCGAAAGGTTGTTGGTAACGTTATAATCGATTCCCTGTTCCAGGATAGCTTCGGAGAGGGAAGATTTTATGATTCCCGAGGCTTCCCTTTCCACATATTTTACCTTTTGCTTTTTCTTATAGGCCACCACGCTGTCCCTTAGATCTACCACGGTATAATTTATGGGGTCGTTCTGATAGATAAATACTTGTGTGGCCCGGGTGGTATCCTTTGACCTTAAAATAAGATAGGGCTTTCCTACTACTATTTTACGAACATCGAAAGTATCCCTGAAATTTTCCGAAATGGTAGCTATCTTAGGATATTCCACACTGTTTTTCAACATTAGGGCCCCAAAACTATCTCCCCTTCTAACGGTATCCCGCAATACTTCAAAGTTGTCCAGATTAAACCCGAACTGTTTTACAACGACCGGTTTTTCAATGGTCACCACTTCCACCATGGCATCCCTTACGGGTTTTTCCTCCTTGCAGGAGGCAAAAAAAACTAAACTAAAAATTAGGCCCCAATACTTACTCATGATTATCTTTTACCTTTTCGGGGTTAAAGATATGGTCTAACCATTGTTTCCCCCAATTATTTAACTCTTGTTTCGTGTACAATTTCGGAAAAAATACTACCCTTTGAAAACTTGGGGGCAAATAATCCTTCCAATTGGTGCCCCCGGTCGCCTGGATGTGCCCATCGTCCCGGGTCAAATAGCGATAGGCGGAACCTATATGCATTAATGGCCAGTTAATATTAGCATTTATATCCATAGCTTTTAACGCATCTATCAAGTTTTTATTATCCCTGATTTCCTTAGGGAGTTGAAGATACTTATCGTATATGGTATTGTTTTTCACCTGTTTGGCGATCCGGATCAACCTGGGGGTATACCGGTACTCGAACTGTTTCAAGGTAAGCGTTTTTTCTCCGGTGATCACGTCCGTGGCCCCTTTCTTCCAATATAAATGTTCATATAGTTCCTCGATGGAATTTTCCGGGGAAAATTTAGTGCGCTCGGAATAATGCACCAGATTTTCCATTGGGGTCGCATAAAGTTCGATCATTCGGTATTGTGCGGATTGAAATCCACTTGCCGGCATCAGGGCCATTCTGTACTGCATAAACTGCTCCCGTTGCATCCCTTTGATCATGACCTTGAAGGAAGATATAAGAACCTGGTAATAACTATTTATCCGATTGGCCTTTTCTATAAAGAAATCCCCATTCTGGGTTTTGTCATCCACCAACTGTTTTTGCTCGTGAAGGATAAGCTTAAAGTAAAGCTCGGTAATCTGATGGTACATTATAAATATTTCCTCATCGGGAAAATGGGTCCGGGGGACTTGGATACTGAGCAAGGTATCCAAATTTATATAATCCCAATAGGTAAGGTACCGCTGGTAAAGCAGTCCATCCAAATAGGAGCTAAGGTCTTGCCCAGAATCCTTGTATTTTTCCTCTAATTTGGAAATCTGGGAATCTATATGCTCCTTGTCCATCTACTTCATTATTATTTTAAATTGATGCTTTAATCCGTTATACCCGTCCAGATCGGCCTTTATGGACCCAACCCTAAGGTCTGCCTGGATTCGGATAGGAATCCTATTATCATCATTGGAGACCCATAACGATAAACTTTCCTGTTCCTTAAATACCCTGCCCGATTGTACATAAGGCCTAAATTTTAAGCACTCCACCCTGCCATATTTTGTTTTTAGCACCTCGGTGCCCAAATATTTAAGCTTAAATTTAAATACCCCGTCATCATCATAAAGTACATCCAGATCGATGGTCTTGTCGACCACCAGATCCTTTGTTTTAAAATTGTTGCGCAGAAAATAAAAGGCCGAAACCAGATCCTGAATATCCTCTTGGATCGTAAATTTAAACTTTTTATCCTTTTTTTTATCGTTTAATACCGCAACATCCTTTTTATAGTCGAAATTCACTTCAATATCCTTGGTATATCCCCCCTCGTTTATTTTTCGGATAAATTTATAGGGTCTGCCATTCTTTTTATCGAAGTAGCTCTCGTAGGTATCGTCCACCTTAAAGAATATACTAGCAAATCCAGTGGTCTGGCCATTGCCCACAACATGATAGACCGGGGTACCGTCCAAAATTTCCGAATTTACTTGCAGGGTAGCATAACTGGCATTTAAAAAACCATAATGGATGCGGAATTTAAGCCATTCGCCAGGTTTAAAGGCAGATTTGTCGACTTCCTCCGCGGTAATTTGGTTTAGGGAATTATTTTTAATGGGCCGATTCTGGGAACTAAT
>DATGQM010000401.1:0-10132 GCA_035304205.1 Arenibacter sp.
AATAGAGAATCAATTTATAAGTAAAGGCCGGTATATAAACTACAAGGACGAGGAAAATGTGTCCAAAGTAATCGTGATCAGCAATAAAATATGGCGCGAACTATTAATGGGAATTGAAAATCCTATCGGTGAATTTTTGGAGATAGCCGGGATAAATTTTCAGATTATCGGGGTATATGGCGATAAGGGCGGGGATAGGGAAGAGGACCGATTGTTTGTTCCCAGTACAACCGGACAACGGGTCTTTAACGGAAATGACAAGTTGGATATGATGTTCTTCACCTTAAGACCGGCTAATACCTTTGAGGAATCCCTGGCGCAATCCATACAATTTAGCTCGGATATAAAAAAGTATTTGCAGGAAAGCCACATTGTTGCCCCAACAGATCCCAGTGCTATAAATACCTTCAATACCTTGGAAAATCTTAAGCGTTTCCAGAATTTGAACGGAGGGATCAAATTTTTCTTTTGGTTCGTGGGGATATGTACCATCGTTGCCGGTGTAGTGGGGGTGGGCAATATCATGTTGATCATCGTTAAGGAAAGGACCAAGGAGATCGGGATCAGAAAGGCATTGGGGGCCAAACCGTGGTCCATCATAGGAATGATCTTGCACGAGTCCATATTCGTAACTTCGGTGGCCGGATTTTCCGGTCTTATTTTCAGTATGGCCCTGTTGGAGGTGCTGGGTCCCCGGATCCAAGTGGATTATATTCTAAATCCCTCCATAAATTTTACCGTGGCCATGAGCACGGTCCTTCTTTTGATCTTTGCCGGAGTCTTGGCGGGCTTTTTTCCCGCCTGGAGGGCAGCAAGTATAAAACCTATCGATGCCTTAAGGGATGAGTAGGTCTGGTATAAATATAAAGTTGTCTTTGGATGTTTAATAGGGACCGTTGGAAGGAAATATTGGAAGTGCTGACCAGCAATTGGTTCAGGACCTTGCTTACGGCATTTGGCGTGTTTTGGGGCATCTTTATACTTATTATCCTGCTGGCGGCGGGCAAGGGCATGGAAAATGGCATCCGTTCGGGCTTTGGGGATATTGCCACTAATACTATGTTCATGTGGTCCCAAACCACGACCATGGATTATAAGGGCCTGCCAAAAGGGAGAAGATATAATTTTAAATTGGACGACGTGGAGGCCATTGGTCACAATGTCCCCGATCTGCGCTTCGTCTCGCCCAGAAATCAATTGGGCGGCTTTAATGGGGCCAATAATGTTATCCGTGGTATTAAAACGGGTGCATATAACGTATATGGCGATTATCCCGATATTATCGACCAGGATCCCATGGCGATTACCTCCGGTAGGTTTATAAACCATTTGGATATAGTGCAAAAAAGAAAGGTCGCCATAATCGGGGAAGGCGTGCGTGCCGGACTATATGCTATGGACGAAGAGGTGATAGGGACGTATATTAAAATACAAGGGGTCAATTTTACGGTAATCGGCACCTATAAGAAGAAATCGGAGGGTGGAAATGGCGAGGAGGCACAAAAGGAAATATTTATTCCCTTCACCACATTTTCACAGGCCTTCAATCGGGGCAACAACGTAGGCTGGATGGCTATTACGGCCAATGATAATGCCTCTATTACGGCTTTAAAGGAAAAGGTCTTTGAGGTGGTAAGGCAGAATCAAAAAATACATCCGGAAGACTTTAGGGCCATAGGGCATTTTGATCTGTACGAACAATATTTAAGGGTAGAAAGTTTATTCGGGGCAATACGTTTGATCGCTTATTTTGTAGGTATTTTGGTGTTGTTGTCCGGTGTCATCGGGGTGAGCAATATAATGCTGATCGTGGTAAAGGAAAGAACAAAGGAGATCGGGATACGCCGGGCACTGGGCGAAAGTCCAGGGTCTATAAAACTGCAGATACTGATGGAATCGGTTTTCCTGACGATCATTTCAGGGATGGCGGGAATAAGTTTTGGGGCCCTGGTAATCTTCTTGGTCAATCATGTATTGGATGCCAACGGTCCCGTAGATATGTTCATGAACCCCAGTGTTGGTGTTACCGTAGTTTTAATGGCCCTGTTTATTCTGGTCATAGCCGGATTGTTCGCAGGTTTTATTCCGGCCCAAAGTGCCATTAAGGTACGGCCGATAGAGGCGTTGAGGATAGAATAAGTGTTGAGTACAGAGTATTGAGTATTGAGAAAATGCTGTAGAAGCGCATTACCATGCGCCTTGATTGAGTATTAAGTAGTTAGTGTTGAGTTGGCAGTGGCAAGAAGAAGTTAAAAAAACAATAAATATCTACATATGAAAAAGACCGTTACCATTATTATTTTGCTCGTTATCGTTTTAAGCTGTGGGGGGGCCTTGTATTATCTGTACCAAAAAAATGCCCAAGATCCGGTGGTCTATAAGACCGAGACCGCCTCTACCCAGACCATTATAAAAAAGGCCGTTGCCACGGGCAGTATCCTGCCCTTGGAAGAGGTGCTGATCAAGCCCAATATATCGGGGGTCATCGAAGAAATCTATGTAATCGGGGGCGATCAGGTAAAGGCGGGCGATCTATTGGCCAAAATAAAGGTAGTGCCCAACCTTAACGCATTAAATGAGGCAAAAAACACTATTGACGAGACCAAGATAGCATTGGACGACCAAATGCGGAACCTGGAAAGACAGAGTACACTATTTCATAAGGGCGTAATTTCCAAGGTAGACCTGGAAAGGGCCCAAGTAAGTTATGACCAGGCAAAACAATCCCATCTTGCAGCGAACAAACGCTTTGAGATCGTTAAAACCGGAACTACCAGCGGTTATGGCAATGCAACCAATACCATGATCAGGGCCACCGTAAGCGGAATGGTATTGGAGGTGCCGGTAGAAGTGGGCAACCAGGTCATAGAATCCAATAATTTTAACGAAGGGACTACCATCGCTGCCATTGCAGATGTTGAAAAAATGATCTTCGATGGAAAGGTAGACGAATCGGAAGTAGGCAAGATCAAGGAGAACCTACCGTTGGAAATATCCGTTGGTGCCCTCGAAAATATAGTTTTTGATGCCATTTTGGATTATATTGCACCTAAGGGGGTCGCCGAGAACGGTGCCATACAGTTTCAGATCAAAGGGACCTTAAAAAAACGTGACTCGGTCTTTATCCGGGCCGGCCTTAGTGCCAATGCCTCCATTATTTTGGATAGGGCGGATAATGTCCTGGCCCTTAAGGAGGCCCTGGTTCAATTTGACCCGGAAACTAAAAAACCATTTGTTGAGGTTGCTACCGGAGAGCAACGATTTGAGCGCAGGGATATACAATTGGGGGTCAGTGATGGTATTTATGTTGAGATTAAAGAGGGTATCAGCGCTACCGATAAAATAAAGGTCTGGAACGAAATAGAGCCCGGTACGATAGGGGCATAACCCCTTTTTAACATAATTTTCACATTTTGTCCTGTAACAACCTGTAGCGTAAACAGTCTTATAGCCAGTATTTGCAGCCAAACCAGTTAATCCAAAGTAAATATGATCGAGATAAAAGATCTTCATAAATCTTATAAAATGGGAAGCAATTCCCTCCATGTACTAAAAGGAATTAATTTTTCTGTTGAGGATGGCGAGTTGGTCGCAATTATGGGGTCATCGGGTTCTGGGAAGTCGACCCTCCTCAATATTTTGGGAATGTTGGATGTATTGGACGAAGGTTCCTATACGCTCGACGGCGTGCCGATCAAAAACCTAAACGAGACCAGGGCGGCCCAATATAGGAACAAGTTTTTAGGATTCGTCTTTCAATCCTTTAATCTGATCAATTATAAAAGTGCCCTGGAAAATGTGGCCCTCCCCTTATATTACCAACGTGTGGGGAGAAAGGAAAGACAGGTAAAAGCCATGAAATATCTGGAGCAGGTGGGCCTAGGGGAGTGGGCAAGCCATTTGCCCAGCGAATTGTCCGGGGGGCAAAAACAGCGGGTGGCCATAGCAAGGGCGATGGCAGCGGAGCCCAAGGTATTATTGGCCGATGAGCCTACCGGTGCCCTGGACAGTAAGACCTCCTATGAGGTCATGGACCTTATCCAAAAGATCAACGATGCCGGCAATACCATTCTGATCGTTACCCACGAACCGGATATAGCGGATATGTGCAAGAGGATCGTGCATTTGAAGGATGGGATTATCATTGAAGATAAGAAGGTGGAACAAGTAAGGGCCTCGACGTATGTTTAGTAGGGACAACTGGAATGAGATTTTCGAGACCATCCAAAAGAACAAGCTCCGCACTTTCTTGTCGGGCTTTACCGTGGCCCTGGGAATTTTTATATTCGTTTCCCTGGTAGGTCTTACCAATGGCCTTCAAAATACGTTCAATGAATTCTTTAACGATGATGACAGCAATACCTTCTTTTTGTTCGCGGGTCGCACCTCAGTACCCTACAAAGGGTATAAATCGGGCCGTCAAATAGAATTTGACAACAGTGACATAACCGATATTGAAAAGAATTTTTCCTTGATGACCGAGTACGTTTCGCCCAGGATCGATAGGAACGGGATCGTGAAATATAAGAACGAGTTTAATACCTACTCTACAAGAGGGGTAAGCGAATCCTATCAATTTGCGGAGAAGACTATCATCATGAAGGGGCGGTACCTGAACAAGGAGGACATCAAGAACAAAACAAAATATGCCGTCATAGGAAGACTGGTGGAACGCGATCTATTTGGTCAGGAGAATGCGATAGGAGCGCATATTGATATCACTGGAAGTATTTTTAAAGTGATCGGGGTCTTTCAGGATGATGGGGGGGATGATGAGGAAAGGCGCATCTATATTCCCTATACCACAAGGCAATTGATCGAAAAAAACACGGACAAGGTAGATCAATTGGTAGTAGGGTTTAAACCAGAAATCGGTTATGCAGGCGCTATGGCCTTCGACAAAAGCCTAGATGTTTTTTTAAGGGACAAAAAGTATATAAGCCCCGAGGACCAAAACGGAATTTATATCAGAAATGTGGCCGATCAGCTAAAGCAGAACCAACAATTTGCAGGGGTATTGGCCTATATAGCGGGCTTCATCGCATTTGGGACCATTTTGGCCGGAATCATCGGTATTAGCAATATCATGGTCTTCGTAGTAAAGGAACGAACTAAGGAACTTGGTATCCGCAAGGCGTTGGGGGCAACTCCCGCATCGGTAATAAGCTCCATATTGTTGGAATCCGTTTTCATTACCACCATTTCGGGAGTCGTAGGAATGGTCTTGGGAATAGCCATCATAAGTTCTTTGGGTGAGAAATTAAAGGATTTTTTTATAACCAATCCATTTATCAATATAGGTTTGGCCATATTCGCCACGGTGGTCCTCATCATTTTTGGCGCCATTGCGGGCTATATCCCTGCCAGGCGTGCGGCAAGTATCAAACCCATTGTAGCCTTAAGAGACGAATAATATGAAATTTTTATTTGATAGCGGCGTTTGGCAGGAGATTTTTGGCTCCATAAGCAAGAACAAGACACGGACCATTATTACTATGGTCGGGGTACTTTGGGGAATCTTTGTCTATATAGGGCTTTCAGGGGCGGCACAAGGCATGGACAATGGTTTTGACAAGGTTTTCAAGACCGTATCCATGAACAGTATGTTCGTATGGGGGCAGAGTACAAGTAAGCCTTATGGGGGGTATAAGACCGGTAGGCCCATGCAACTGAAACTCAGCAATGTAACGGAATTGCAGAATAAAATCCCTGAAATTCAATATATAGCCCCTAGGATTACCCAAGGAGATTTTGGCTCGGAACCGGTTTATACCGTTAGAGGGCAAAAATACGGCAGTTATACCTTGAATGGGGATTATCCCGTTTATACCAAGATATCCACCAAAAAAATATACGACGGGGGCAGGTTTTTGAACAATGAGGACATAGATCAGGCCCGAAGGGTTATCGTTATAGGTGAACGGGTTCAGAAAGAACTGTTCAAAGTAGACGAAAATCCTGTTGGCCAGTATATTCGTGTAGGTGACGTGTATTTTCAGGTCATAGGGGTACATAAATTGGCCCAAGGAGTGAGTTTTGATTCGGATACCGCTATGTTCATCCCTTTTTCTACCTATCGCCAGTTGTACAATTCAGGTGAAAATGTGGGCTATCTATGTATTGCGGCCTATGATGACGTTGACGTGGTCCAAGTGGAAAAGGACATAAAGGCACTTCTTAAAAAGCTACATAGGGTAAGCCCCGATGATGAAAGGGCGTTCGGTTCCTTTAACTTGGGAGAACAGTTCGGTAAAGTCAGGGGATTTGCAAAAGGATTGACTTTCCTATCCCTTATTGTTGGTATTGCAACTATTTTGGCTGGAGTGATCGGAATCGGGAATATCCTTTTGATTTCCGTAAAGGAGCGAACCAAGGAATTGGGGGTGCGAAGGGCTTTGGGGGCCACTCCCGCAGAGGTCCGTAACCAGATTATCCTAGAATCGGTCTTTTTAACGCTCGTGGCAGGTATTATAGGCATTATTATGGGCGCCGGCCTCCTTGCCCTGATAAACAATCTTACAAAGGATATAGATTTTCCATATACCAATCCCACCGTCCCCATACCCTATGTGTTGGGCGCATTGGCCATAATGGTGATACTAGGAACACTAATCGGACTGATACCGGCACAGCGGGCTGTAAGTATAAAACCTATCGACGCTTTAAGAGAAGAATAAACATAACCAACATCAATTAATAAATACACATTCAAATGAACAAGATCGTTAAATACATACTTATAGGGGTTTTAGTCCTTGGATCACTTTGGGCCGCGGCTTTCTTTATAAAGTCGAACAGCAAATCGGCCATTACCTATGAGGTGCAAAAACCTTTTATTTCGAATATTCAGAAGAAGACCGTGGCAACGGGCAAGGTAGTCCCCGAGGACGAGGTAGAGATCAAGCCCCAGATTACGGGAATCGTGGATAAGATATTCTTGGAGGAAGGCGCAAAGGTGAAGGCGGGGGATTTGATCGCCACTATCAAGGTAGTGCCCAATGAGCAGTCGTTGAACCAGGCCAGCGGGAGGGTCAGAAGCGCACAGTTGTCTCTCGGAAATACGAAGATCGAATATGAACGTAACAAAGTATTGTTCGATAAGGGCGTAATCTCCAGCCAAGACTTCAATACCTTAAAGTTGCAGTACGATCAGGCACAGCAAGAACTTCAAAATGCGCAATCCGATTATCAAATTATTCGAGTAGGTTCATCCGGGGGCTCCGCTACGGCCAATACCAATGTTCGGGCTACCGTGGGGGGTACAATTTTGGAAATACCCGTGAAAGAAGGAGATCAGGTAATAGAAAGTAATAATTTTAACGATGGTACCACCATTGCGACCATCGCAGATCTTAGTATTATGATCTTTGAGGGAAAGGTTGACGAAGGCGAGGTAGGAAAATTAAAAATAGGAACCCCTCTAAAAATAAGTTTGGGCGCTGTGGAAGGTGAAGAGTTGGATGCCATATTAAGGTTTATCGCGCCCAAGGGTCTAGAGGAGACAGGTGCGGTACAGTTTAAAATTGAAGGTGATGTGGAAGAAAAAGATGGAGTATTCATACGTGCCGGTTATAGCGCAAATGCATCCATGGTACTGGAGCAGAGAGATAGCGTATTGGCAATCCAGGAAGCCCTTTTGCAATTTGATAAAACAACCGATAAGCCTTATGTTGAAGTAGCCATAGGTGCAGTGGAAGAACAGAAATTTGAAAGAAAGGATATCGAGATAGGGATATCCGATGGCGTAAACGTGGAAATCGTTTCCGGGCTTACCAAGGATGATAAGGTAAAGGTATGGAACAAGACGGAACCCATTAAAAAGGGCACCGAGGAGGAGGAAACTAAATAGGAATAACGTTGGGAACTAAGAACAGCTGTTATGGCCCCTTGTATCGGGCCGGTGATCGCTCGCATGCCCAATAGCACCGATGATAATTAAAAAATAAATAAATAGCAACAGATGAAAATTAAGGTGATAATAGGATTATTAGTTTTCTGTTTTGGGATTACGACCGCCCAAGAAAAAAAATGGACCCTGGAGGAATGTGTATATTATGCCGTTGAAAATAACCTGACGATAGAGCAATATGAACTGGATCTGGAAAACGCAAAAATAGATAAATCCGATGCGGTCGGTGCCATGTTGCCCGATTTCAATATGAATGCGCGATTGTCCGGCAATTCCGGGTTGGTGTTGGATCAATCCAGGAACGAACAGGTAACCGGAACGGTAACCACGGCGTCCGGGGGTTTTGGATCCAGTGTTAACCTTTTTGACGGGCTTAGGAATATTCATAGATTGAATAGGGCCAAGCTAAATGCCTTGGCCAATCAGTACCGATTGGACAATCTTAAGGAAGATATTATGCTGGCCGTGGCCAATGCCTACCTACAAGTGGTGTCCAACAAGGAAACCCTTAAAGCTTTACGGTCACAATATGCCATTACGGTACAAGATTTGGCACGGACCAAGGAATTGGTGGATGCCGGCGTGGTCCCGAACGGAGATCTTCTCGAAATTGAAGCTACCGCGGCCACTCAGGAACAGCAGATCGTCAATGGGGAAAACCTGGTGTTGATAACCAGGATCAACCTTGCACAGCTTCTACAGATAACCGATTATGAAAATTTTGATATCGCCGAGGAGGAATTCAATATCCCCCCGTCGAATATCCTGGACAATTCGGCCAAGGCCATATTTGATAAGGCATTGACATTCAGGAACGATATAAAGTTTTCCCTATCCAACGTTGAATTGGCCTTAAAGGACCTTCAAATAGCCAAAGGAGCGGTATATCCTACCTTAGGGGCCTTTTTTAACTATGGGACCCAATATTCCAGTGAATTTAGGAACCCGGCTACTTTTGAAAGGTTGCCTTTCTCCGATCAGCTTTGGTTAACGGATGGAATCTCTTATGGTCTTCAATTGAATATTCCCGTTTTTAACGGCTTTAGCGTCAAGAACAGTATTAAACGTGCCAAGATCGGGGTGGAGAAATCGAGATTACAATTAAAACAGGATAAACTGGATCTGGAGACCAATATCAACCAGGCCTATGTAGATGTAAAAAGTTTTTCCAAGGCTTATGAAGCGGCGCAAAAAACTTTGGACGCACGCCGACTGGCCTATGATTATTCCAGGGAGCGTTTTAATGTAGGTTTAATGAATGCCTTCGATTATAGCCAGGCCCAATCCCGGGTGGATAATGCCGAAGCGGAATTGATCAGGACAAAATATGATTATATTTTTAGGTTAAAGGTATTGGAGTTCTATTTTGGCCTGCCCCTAACTATAGATTAGGTTATATTTGTAGTCCATATATGGCCGTAATCATCAATATAGAGACAGCTACTACCAATTGTTCGGTAAGTATTGCAAGGAACGGGGAACTGCTCCATTTGAGGGAAGATAACAGTCCCCAATATTCACATTCCGAACAGTTGCATATTTTTATACGGGAAGCCCTGCAGGAGGCTTCCCTGACGCTTAGGGATATTTCTGCAATTGCCGTGAGCAAGGGTCCGGGTTCCTATACGGGCCTCCGCATTGGGGTATCCGCCGCAAAGGGATTGTGCTTTTCATTGGACCTTCCGTTAATTTCCGTTCCTACCCTGGAAGTCCTGGCCGCACAAGGGATCGGGAAAGGGTATGATTTTATAGTTCCGGTACTGGATGCCCGGAGAATGGAGGTATATGCCGCGGTTTTTGATGCGCATGGAAGGCAGATCATGGATACCCGGGCAGAGATCGTACAGGGGGACAGTTATAGGGAATATGCGGAAAGGGGAAAGGTGTTGTTGATCGGGGATGGCGCCGAAAAATGCAGGGAACTATTGGACCATCCCAATTTTGCCTTTACATCGGCATTACCTTCCTCCCGTGAGATGGCGGGCCCTTCCTATGCAAAGTTCCTGGCGGCCCAATTTGAGGATGTCGCTTACTTCGAACCTTTCTATTTAAAGGATTTTATCCTTCAGGGAAAGGGATCCTAAAACTCGATTGCCCTAAGACGATCGATTGTATTGTACTATTTGCGGAGTCTGTATGTCTATCCCCGCTTTATCGAACCTAAGTTTTAGTTCTTCCAATACGAAGAAATGCGCATCCCAGAATACGTCGTTGTGCGCCCAG